>JBCDMB010000009.1 GCA_038744685.1 Verrucomicrobiota bacterium | reverse complement strand
AGAAGGATTGACAGTTATGGTGCAGTTCGGAATCGAAGCAGCGCAAGGCGCAGGGATCTGATGCGTATCGAGATACGCGTCGATCCCTGCAACGCCGCGACCTTCGATTCCGGGCGCATCCTTACAGGACGGGCGGGGGAATGAGCCTGAGCTGCGTTTGCCCGATTGGCACGGGTCGCAGACCCGCCTCCAATCGGGCCGCCTTGCTCAGACTCATCCCCCATCCCGCCATAACTATCAATCCTTCTTAAATTTGGTATTATCCGCTTGCTACCAAGCTTTCCGCTTTCCCCTCCTGATAGCCGTCGACGTAGGCCTGAATCACCATCGCGATTGCGTCTCGCACTCGGCGGAACTCAGTGAGAATTTCAGTCTCTGTTCCTTTCGCGTGAGCGGGATCGGGAAATGACCAGTGGTGGCGGTTGACTTTGCCCGGGAAGGTCGGGCAAGCCTCCGCAGCGTTGTCGCATACGGTAATGACGGTATTCATCCCACGGTCGAGGAATTCGTCCAAATGTTTGGAGGTGTGTGAGGAGATATCGATACCGATTTCCTTCATTACCGTAATCGCCTTCGGGTGAACATACCCAGCGGGTTTTGCACCTGCGCTGTAGACCTCGAAAAGGTCGCCACCCGTTTCACGAAGGATACCTTCTGCCATATGACTGCGACAGGAGTTTCCCGTGCAAAGAATCAACACTTCCTGCTTGCTCATAATTCTGTGTACTTTGCCGAACTCCCTTTGGACTTATTGACCGGATACTTGCGGGCGTTTTATTTAATTTTGGCGTCGATGGAGGCACTCAGATCCGTGCCAGTCATGTTCGCAAATTCGATACAGTAGATGATGATGTCCGACAGCTCCTCACGCACCTTGGCAATCTTGTCGGGATCCGTGCCCGCTTCGCGTGATTTGTCGGAGTCCATCCATAAAAAGTGCTCCAGCAATTCCCCCGATTCGGCAGCAATCGCCATGGCTAGATTCTTCGGGGAATGGAATTGTTCCCAATCCCGCTCTCTCGCAAAAGCAAGAACCTTCTCCTTGATCACGGAAAGACTTGTTGAACGATCATCCATCCTGAAATTCAGATCTCCGACCGATTAGCCTTTCATCCTTTTCCCCAAAAATCCCTACAGGGTGCCGCGGATCGGGTAGTCATTTTCGCGGACCCACTCAATCGTTTCCACCAACTCTTTGAGGTCAGCGCGGTTGAAAGGGGTGTTGGAAATTTCAATCAGGTGGATCTTGTCGTCCGAATTGATCGCAAAGGTAGCGGGCTCAGCAAAAGGGCGATCGGTCTCTTCAGCCGATCTTGGCTGCGATACGTACAGTCCTAGTTCCCGCATTTGCTCTACCGACAAGCCGTAGGCAACGCGGAAAGTAAGGTCGTTCTTCGCCACCATTGCCTCGGCTTTTTCCAGAGGATCTCCGGTAACTGCTACGATCTCCGATCCGGCCGAGAGAAACTCGTCTCTGAGCTGTTCCAGCCGGGAAAGATATTTGTTGCACAAGGGACAATGCAATCCACGGTAAATGATAATCGTCTGCCAAATTTCGGGATCGTCTCGCTCCCCTAGGGTGACCGAGCCACCTTGGACAAGAGGGAGGGTAATCGGAGGAATGGTCCCTCCGGATTCAAGTTTAATGGAGTGGCTCATGGCTTTTCTCTGTGGATAAAAGTTTCGCGTGGCTCAAGCTCCCGCAAGCCCATCAATAATCGGCTGTGAGGCAAGGGAGAAACGACCGCCGCGCGGGCCGGAGGCTATTTTTTCCAAGACTCCCGAAATCGGGAAGACACTGGAGTCAAGTGAAGACGCAGGAGGGCTTGCCGGTCTTGCGGTAACCCCTACTCTGCAACCGGAACCGGGGAGGCAATTCTCACCTTGGTCGCCTTATCCCCGACGAGATAGGATTCTACCGCTTCCTGTAGGTCTGCTGTCGAAATCGCACGATACCCGTCCAGCAGCGATAGTGCCCAATCGATTTGGTCCGGGTTCGCCTGCGAACCGTCCAAAACCCTCAGCCAGTAGCGATTGTCGCGGCGCATGTCTTCCAATTGTTTCAAATTGGGCGCGAGTGCCCGCAGTCTCTCGTCGTCGGTAATGGGATTCGTTCGGAGCGATCCAATCACTTCGAGAATTTGCTCGGTGACCGGATCGACAAGCTCTGGCGAGAGAATCGCAATCGCATAGAAAACTCCGAAATCGTACGTGTCACTGGGACGATTACCCGATCCGTAGGAGTAGGCCTGCCCCGTTTCCTCGCGAATCGTAACCCTCATGCGATCATCCACAATCGACCCCAAAAGGGAAAGGCGACGGCTTTCCTCGATCGGTGCGAGCCCGGAAGATGGAAAGGCTACGACTGCAACACCCTGTGGAATCTCGGAAGAAACCCCAAAGGACCTATCTTCACCCGCCGGAAAAACTGGCCCCTCGCCGGAACCGGCACTCTCAGCGACTACGGCTCTCCCCGATGGTAGAGTGCCAAAAACACGATCCAGAGATTCCCGAAGCGCTTCTTCGTCAAAATCGCCCACCACCGAAACTTCCAAATAGCCATCGTTAAACTGGGGTAAGAGCCAACTCCGCAATTCCTCGTAGGTGCGGGACTCCAATTCCTCTTCGGTTGGGAAGCGGTTTAGACCAAAGCTGCTGTAGAGAAACGGCCATCCTTCACTCTGCAGGATTCCCTGCCAAGTCGACTCGATCTCCCGATACTGAGGCGCGATCGAGCGGCGGAACAGGCTGATCCCCTCAGGCCGAAAACCAGGGTCGGTCAGGTAGGCCCGAAGAATGTCCAACTGGAGATCGAGGTCTTCCGGTCGGGTGCGCCCTTGGATTTGCAATGAATCCTCTCCCACAGTGAAACGAGTCGAGATTGTTTTTCCTGCGGTCACTGTCTGGAGGTCATCAAACGAAATCTCACCCAGGCCACCCTGAAGGAACGCGCCCTCAGCGAGCCGCGAAATCCCAGGAAGATTCTCCGGAAGGCTCAGTCCGCCACTACCCACCCGAACACTGATCAAAATCGAATCCTCCTCGTACGGAGTCTGTTTCCAGTTCGCTTTCACTCCATTCGGATAAACCGCCTGGGTCACCCCAAGAGAATCAACCGGCTGAACTGTTTCCGGGACCACGCCTCCCCCCGCGCTGTAAGGGAACACCAAATCCGCTAAAAGGTCCGGAGCTTCAACCGGCAAGGCCGCTGAAGACTCATAGGCGGCGATCAAGAATTCTGCAGAAACATCCTCGGGAACGGGTCCGGTAAGAAAGAGACGTCTTCCGCTCTCTCCCCAAGTCGACCTCATCAAATCGAGCAACGTTGCAGGAGTCGCTAGTTCGGCAGCTTCTTCGGCAATAGAAAGCTCGTCCTCGGGCGAAAGCAGGACGCGGTCGCTGTTGGTCAACCTCGCATAATCCTCCGCCCAGACAGAAGTGCGTCGGGTTCCTTGACCGGCCACCTTTTCACGCTCTGCCTGAACCAGCTTCGCTTCCGCCTCGATCACTTCTGCTTCGGAAAAACCGTGCTCCAACGCTTTTCGAAGCTCCTGCTCAACGAGAGCGATCCCCTCTGCCCAATCCTCCGGACGGACCGTTGCAGAGATTCCTGACAACTCGATAAACTCGAAGAGAGGGTAATTGTAGGCGTAGCTGGAAAGAATCGGAGAATCTTCGTCACGCGCCAAACGCTCCAACCGCCGCGAGAGGATCGAGTGGAGAATTTTTAACTGATCTTCCCGAACCCTTCGGGCACGCGTGTCGGGAAGATCCTCAATCGCCTCTCCCGTTGAGATCTCGAAGCGGACTCCCTTGCCTTCGACCTCACGATGGACTTTCGCCTTCAACCCGGAAAAATCGACTACTCCGAGATCAGGATCTCCGGGAGAATCCGGCCGGCTCTCACCATAGGTCCCAAAAACCTCTTGAATCGCCTTCTCCCACTCATCGGTGTCCACCTCACCAGTGACTACCAAAAACGTTCGGTCGGGCTGATACCAAGTCTCATAGAAATCGACAAATTCCTCTCTCGGAGCGGTCTCAATCACTTCCTGGATCCCGATTGGCATCCGATTGGCAAAAAGTGTGTCCGGAAGGAGAAAACCGACCTCCGCCTGAAAGGTCCGGAAATCCACCGTATCGCGACTGACCTTTTCCGAAATGATGATTCCCCGCTCCTTCTCGATCTCCTCCTCCCCGAGAAGAATTCCATCCGCGTAATCGCGAAGGAGCACGAGGCTCTCCGTCCTCAACTGTTCATCACCGCTGGGTAACTCCAGCTGATAAGCGGTTCGGTCGAAGCCGGTACTTGCGTTGGTGTCGGCACCAAAGGCCATGCCGAGTCGCTGAAAGTACTCCACCATCTCCCCAGGGGCGAAATTGGTAGTCCCGTTGAAGGCCATGTGCTCCAGAAAGTGAGCGAGTCCACGCTGCTCTTCGGTTTCCATCAGCGAGCCCACCTGGAAGACCAGCCGAAGACTGACGCGGTCCGGTGGTTCGCTGGATGGGCGGATCAGGTAACCCATTCCGTTGGGAAGGGAACCAAAGCGAATAGCCGGGTCCGGTGAAAGGTCGGAACCCTCATGAGGCCAAGGGAATGACCCCGCAGAAGGAAGTGTAGAAATCATGAACAGGAATAAGGAAACCGCAGCGATAGGGGACTTGCGCATGGTCTCTTGTCTATTGTTTCAATTTGCTGCCGGGTCAATCACGGTCTCAAGATGGTCGAAGGAACCTCGACCCCATCAACCGATCATCCCGTCACCTCCAACCGGACTGAATTGTTTCCCTATCAATTTCTGTCAGGGATTCTGCGTCACCCAAGTGATCATAAGTCCACACCCCGCCTCTTACCCAAGAGTCGGGTGTCATTTTTTATGCGGGGTATTCGGGGGAGGGACGGGCTCTGTTCCGTCCAAATCGTTTCGGCTGGACGACCAATCCGACCCGCGGACTACGCGGCGTGTCCGCCGAAGCTCGAAGAGCGAAGGAGGAAGGTGGTCCCTCCCGAAAAACTAATTAGCTTACCCCGTGGCTCTAATTGCACACCCAAGAGTCTTCAGCCAGCGATACACCTTTACAGAGCTTAGAGATTCGGGATATCTTTTTCTCGGTTCAGCAATACCCCCTTTGCGCTATGACCCACCGATCGATTTCTGCACTAATCCTTTCTACAACTCTCTCCCTTGAGTCAGCACCCGAGGTTTCGGTAGAGCACATGCAAGTCTTTCCTGAATTTCTCAAGAAGGGTGAATTCCAGGGAAACGCCGGAACCGCTTTTAACTTTCAAGAGAACAAAGATGCCTCTGACTCTGGTCTGGCTTGGGCCTACCTCCAGGCGGGTTACGACAGTTCACCCATTTATGGATTCTCCGGCGGCATCAAGGGATTAGGAGTTGCGAAGCTTTGGGAGAATCATCCCGGCGATTTCTCGGCAGACT
Source organism: Verrucomicrobiota bacterium (assembly GCA_038744685.1). Taxonomy (NCBI): domain Bacteria; kingdom Pseudomonadati; phylum Verrucomicrobiota; species Verrucomicrobiota bacterium. The sequence goes on along the minus strand of JBCDMB010000009.1, from coordinate 104,353 downwards.
TTGTCGATGAGGCCGTCCTGCAGCAGCTCTATCTCGACTACGAAGATGAGGTTCACCATTGGGGTGGATTCGTCGGTCGGCGGGCATTTTCGGGGAGTCCGGTCTTGGACGGCGACTACCAACAAGGCATCAACTTAAGTGCCGGCAAGGACTCTGGCTACCAAGTCAGCTTCTCTCTGATCAACCGGTGGATCGAGTATGCGGAATATGACTACGACGCGGATGGAATCAGCGGATGGCAGGACGTATCGGACGCAAGCCCGGACGCAGCCGACATTCACTTTGCCTTACAGGGATCGTTACCCATTAGCGAAGTATTCACGGTTGCCCCTTTCCTCAATTACCAGGAAGGACTCATCGCCTCATACGGATCCTCTTTCGACACCTCTTTGCCTGCGCCGATGTTCTCAGAAGACGCCACTTGGGAAACCAATCTGATCCTCGCCTACTACGACAATTTGATTTCGAGCTCAATTGAACCCGACTATGGCAGTGTTCTTTCCGGACTCATACACACCGGAATAGAGACGGAGCAATACTCGTTCGGTGCAGGCATTTTTTACGTGAGCGACAACAACATAGACATCAACGCCGGTGTCTTTACCGCCTTTGATCCTCTGCAAGAGGACGACCTCTACCCATTCAACGATGAAAACGATCTCTTGCTCTTCTATCTCGATGGCTCGGTTACCTTCGGAGACTTCACTCTCAATCCAGCCTTCGGATTCGGAAAAAACTACGCTCTCGAATCCGACTCGCTGGAACTTGATCTGCTTTTCACCTATGACCTACCCGGTGGATTTTCCCTCGAAGGCTTTTTTGTTGCTGTGGATTTCAGCAATCACCCCATTCCCGATTACAACGTCTACGGTGCCTTGATTGATTACTCGTTTTAGGTCTTCCTCTACAGGAAGAGTTAGTGAAAACGCCGCGAAATCCGACAGTTCTCCACGAGCGAAAATCAATCCTCATCACGGTTTTCGGGAATTTGTTTATGGCCGCGTTCGGCTGCTCCCTAGCTCTAGTTACGCAGTCGCAGGCGATTCTCCTTGATGGTGCGTATTCTCTCGCCGGCTTCGGACTAGCCCTACTGGCTTTGAGGGTTTCCACTTTAATCATCCGTCCCGACGACCAAAGGTATCCGTTCGGCTACCTCTCATTCGAACCCATCCTGAATTTCACCAAGGGCCTTCTCATCGGTTCGATCTCACTCCTAGCTGTGATTGCCGCTGCCATCTCGATCGCGAGGGGTGGACGGGAGATCGCATCCGGAATGGCTCTTTCTTATGCTCTAGTAGCCACAGCCTGTTGTTTCTTGTTCGCCATCATTCTTGGGAGACGAATGAAAGACACAGCCTCGCCTATCGTCGAAGTGGATCGAAAGAACTGGCTGATTGATGGCATTGTAAGCCTGGGCGTTGCCGTTGCTTTTTTGATCGCATGGCTTCTTCCAGGATGGGGCAGGTCGTCATGGGTTCCCTACGTGGACCCGTCAATAACCGCGCTTGTCTGCATCGCCGTGCTGCCGGCAACGTTTCGCATTCTTCAAAGCAATTGGAGACAGATGGTTTCCCGCTCAGCCCCTCCTGAGGTCCTTGAAACTGTCGAATCCATTCTGGATCAGCACCTCCCGAAGAATCGGTTCGGAAAACGCGAATCGCGCGTTTTGGAACTCGGTCGGTTTGTGGTCGTCCACGTCTATGTTCTCTCAGAATCCACCAGGGTTACTGAGGCCGACTCTATCCGCGAAGCAATCTGGAAAGACCTTGGGAAGTCATTCGGGTATCCGGCACTTGATGTCACTTTCACAGCCGACGAAAAGTGGTTTCGAGTCGCGAGTGGTGACTACTCTCCCGAACCGGACAATGTGTCGGTTACCCCGTAACCTTGCGGAGTGCCTTTTGAATTTCCTCCTCGGAAACACTTTCTCCGGGCGAATCGAGGGCCTTGAGGAAGAGCGTTTTAGCCAACTCGTCATCGTTTCTCGATTTGAATTGCCCTGCGTGATAATAGACCAATCGCAGCAATCCATTGTCAAACCGATCCGGTTCATCTTCGGCCCATCCGAGAAGGACCGTAAAATCCTCTTCAGCAATATCCCTTCTCCCAAAGATCCGCGGCAGTAGATAGCTGTTGATCGCGCGAACGGAACGCACGTGAGGATCTTCCGGTCGGTTTGCGACTGCCGCATCCAAAGTATCCACCCCTTTTTCCAGCCAGCCCATCTTACGATAGAAAATAGCGTCTCTTGCCCTAAGGACATAGAGGTTTCCAAGAAAAGCCTGAGCGCGGGCGTCCTCTGGGTGGCCTTCAAAGATTTGCTCAAAAATCTCCTGCGCTTCGATGACAGCGTCCTCATCACCGGCAACCCCCTCTTGGTGGAGGTCCAGACCACGGAAAAACAAGGCCCGCACCTCCTCGTCTTCCGAAAGAGGCTGAGGGCGTGCCCCTTTCTCAACCGCACCTGCGGTAGCGACAAGAACAAGAGACAGGAAAAACAAATACCGCAGCCAGCATCTTTTCATCGTGTCGTCCTAGGGATAATTGGTCTCCTGATCAACCAAAACCAAATGTGCTTTGCTCCTCGAGAGAGCCACCTTGGCTCTCATGAAAAAAGCGGCGCACCCCCCAGTCAGGTTGCATTCTAACCGCTCTCTGAAAAAGGAGTGCCGATGCAATCGCGTCAAAGAGCGCCGCGTGCCACCGACAACGACCGACCTCGCATTCCCGTTGTGCCACCCCATCCAAGTGTTCGCCCAAGCCTTCGGAGGTGATCAGACTCTCGAGCCCTGCGGCCTGGCCGGGCCGGAGAGAACGGTAGACTCGACAACTATCCAACCATGGACCCCACTCTATCGAGAGAGATTCTTTGCTCGACCAATCCGGAACTTCCCCTGGAGTCGGCCACTGACGGCGCAAGAACCGGTCTTCTACTTGGGCTGAGTGGGCAAGGAAGGGACCTCGCTTGCGGAGATCACGAAAAAGCTCCCAGAAATCTCCAAACGGTCGAGCATCCAAAAGATCGGTATTCGTTAGCCCATGAGTTTGGAATTCCCGTTCGGGAATCGCGGAAACGGCCGAGCAAAACCCACTTGAGAAAAGAGACAGACCTTCCCGGGAAATTCCGACAATCCCGAATTCGATCACTCCGGTCTGGTCTCCACCTTCGAAATCCATCGCAAAAACAGAGTCAAAGCCGACCTCCCGTGCCTCCCGCCAAAACCTTGGCTCAACCTCGCTCGTTACACCCACACTTTCAGTCTTTCCTCGTTATCCGGCTTGTTCAAATCTGATCAATCGAATCTGAAGGACTCCTCCAATCCTAGAAACGGACAAAACTACCCTCAGAGCACCTTGTTGAACGGATACTGTGGTTGCACCCACGCTTCTATTGGGTCATTATCTTGCTCCAAATCATGAAATCTTTACTCCTCTCTCTTCTACTCCCCGCACTGTCGCTTGCCGACCAGGGAGGATCAGTCTTTGTCATCTCCCGAGTAGCGGACGGAGACATCGACTCTGTGCAGGCAAGCGCTTTTCGCGATGCGCTTGCAGCGGAATTGTCTGGCTACGGATTTTCTCCCAACGTTCGCGGAGATCAGTTCGCTGAGGAGACTGGCGACGAAAAAGTCAGCGATGCCTCCACGCTCAACCAGGCTCGTCAGGCCAATTCTGAGTACGCATTGGTCTCTACTCTCCGCAACCTTAACGAGGAGGTTCGCGAGTTCTCCGGTTACGGAACGCAGACTTCCAATCGCATTTACACCCTCTCGTTCTCCTACCGGCTTCTCAAAGCCTCAGACGGCTCCGTTCTTACAGGCGGAAACGGGCAAGTGAGAAAAGGTCTTCGAGCTACTGAAGGTGCGGTAACTGCAGTAGCCAACACGACCAACGAACTGATCGGCCTCGCCGCCCAGCGAATCGGTGAGGAAGTCGCTGCGGCGGTCTCTCCGAGTTCCCTTTCCAGCAGTTCAGAAGCGGGAGCCGAGGTGCTTTTCACGATCATTCCCAGAGGCATGGGGATGACGGTTCCGGAAGTAACGACTCTTGAATCCGGAGAGCTTTTTGTCACGGGAGAGCGAAATGACATAACCCTTGATGCGGTGACCGTGCTTGTCGATGGGGTGACCGTTGGATCCGCACCCGGTAGCCTTTCCGCGACGCCCGGTCTTCACGAAATTACTCTCCAGCGCGAAGGATTTGATGACTGGCAACGCACCGTGAACGTGCGTGAGGACATGGACTTGACGGTCCGGATGTCAGCTACAGACGCAGAAATTCAGCGCTTCCGGGAACAATCCGCCTTCCTCGAGGGCTTGCGCAGCGAGCGGGTCTTGACGGACGCCGAGGCGGAACGCATTCTCGGGATCGCCCAGATGTTTGCGCAGAGCGGTCTCCGTTGGGACATCAGGCAGGATGCCAAATCAGACATCAAGGTCGATACGGATGAAGCCATCACCATCGAGCAAAACAACAGGACCCTACTTGGTGATAATCCCAAGCAGTAATTAAGATCATGAAACGAAACATTCTTTCAGTAGTCTTCCTCCTTTCTGCGGTCTCTCTCCACGCCCAGACCGACGGATCAGGCAAACTCTCTCTTGCGATAGGTCCGGTTGAAGTGAATCCCGGAGTCGAAGCTGAAGCTCGTCGGTCAAATAGCACGATCGAACTCAACCGTGTTGTGGAGGCAATTGATTCCGAGATGGTGAACTCCTTTCAGCAAACCCGTCGATTCGATCTATTCGCCCGCAGTGACCTCTCCGCGATTTTAGCGGAGCAGAATCTCGCAGGGTCCGGCAATTTGGACCTCAATGATCCCAACACCGCCGAGGCCTTCCGGTTGGGCGGCGTGAAGTACCTCGTCGTGACCACGATCAGTGATTTTCAGGACTACGAGGAGACCGCCACCTTCGAGGCAATCGGCCAGTCGGTTACCAAGCGGATCATTCGGATAGGCGCGGTCGCCAAAATCTACGACACTACCTCGGGAAGGCTTCTCGAATCCGCACGAGTCGAGACCACTGAACAGGATATCGAAGACGAGCCGTCCTACCAGTCGGTGCGGTCGGGAGAGATGTCAGACAACCTTCTCGGAGCAATCAGCAAGGCGGCTGCAGACAACGTATCCAATAGGGTTGTGGATGTTCTTTTTCCTGCCCGCATTGTCGGTGTAACCGGTAAGATCGTCATGTTCAATCGAGGAGATGGATTTGATATCTCGCCCGGTGAGGTCTGGAGGGTTTTTGCCGAAGGCGAGGAGATGGTCGATCCAGACACCGGAGAGTCACTCGGTTCTGTCGAAGCAGAAGTGGGCAAGGTCAAAGTGATCGAGGTTCTGCCACGGGTAACCCGTGCGGAGATCATTGAGGACTATGGCGTAGAAAAAAGCCAGATCGTCCGTCCGGCGGAATAATTCCCGCTCCATAGATTTCTCTTCCATGCGCGCTGCGGTTGAACTGCATGGACCCAATGAAAAAGATGCGGCTGCTTTTGGCGTAGAGCTAAAAAGCCGTCAGGAGTGGCATCGGCCTACTAAAGTCGATGATATAGAAAGTTCGACCCTTCCTGTCGGAGATGGAGCCTACGAGTGGCGCTTCTCCAGACTCCTGACCTCTTTCATTCTGATTCTTCTTCTGAGCGGATGCAGCACCTACAACGACAAGGTGGCTGCCACTCGCCAGAGCTGGGCTCTAGGTTCCTGGGAAAAGGCAGCTCAGGATGGAAAGAAGCTAGTCAACGACAAAGAAGGGAGCCGCGACAGGGTTCTTCTCGGTTTGGAAGAAGGTACCCTTCTCCGAAATATCGATCAACTAGAGCTCAGCCAGGAAACCTACGACAAGACGTGGACCCGCATTCAGGAGATGGACCAAGAGGCTTCTTTCCAGATCTCGCAGGCGGGCATTGCTCTTCTGGTGAATCCGGGAATGACGCAGTACCGGGCCCGCACTTACGACCGAATCATGCTCCACACCTACTCTGCCTTAAACTATTTAAACGCCGGAGATTTTGCCGCTGCTCGGGTCTCTCTAAACCGTGCTTACAACAGCCAGCAGCGCGCAGTAGAAGAGAACTCCAAGAGAATTGAACAGGTTCAGAGCGAAATTGAAAGAGGGAGGCGAGAAGACGGAGACCAAATCAATGTCAGTCGAATCGAAAACGATCCAGTCACCCAAAGGAAACTCTCTGAAATTTATGGACCGACTCGAAATATGAAGTCCTATGCCCCCTACGTAAATCCGTTCTCCGTCTATCTCGACGGACTCTTTTTCCTGAATCAGGGAGTCGACTCATCCGACCTCGAGAGAGGCCTAAAAAGCATTGAGAGAACCAGTAGCCTTAATCCTGATTCCATTTGGCTCCGCAGCGAGTTCCAACTCGCAAAAGATATTGTAAATGGCAACGGTCAGCCGGATTCCGTGGTGATTCTACTGGAGACAGGACTCTCTCCTTTTCGCGAATCCATCGATATAGAGCTTCCCCTCTTCATTTTTGGTAGCGGGAGTGTCCCCTTTTTTGCCGCCTCTTTTCCAGTGCTCCGGTTCCAGCCGAATTTTCCCTCCTCTGCTTCCGTAACTGTAGGCGGGGAGGCCTTCCAGACCTCTCTCATTGCAGACATCGATCAGGTGATCGCGCAAGAGTTCAATGACCAAGAGTCGCTCGTCATTACTCAATCGATCGTCGCCGCAGCCAGCAAAGCAGCATTGTTCTATGCCGCTCGCAGCCAAGCAAAAGATGGCTCGGCTGCCCAGGCATTGATCGACGTGTTTGGTATCTTCTACCAAGCGATAACGAATCAGCCAGACTTACGAACTTGGTTTACGCTACCCAAGCAGATTCAAGGTGTTCGGGTACCCATGCCCTCGGATCGCAAGCTCCTCATCCAATTCGCCGGAAGCAACCAAAAGGTTGAAGTTTCTCTCGAAGAAGGCAATGTGTTGGTCGTTCATGCAAGAGTCACAGCCAGTGCGAACAACCCCGTGATCCATCAATTCCGTTTACAATGAAAGCTTCGTTAATCCTATCCATCTCTGTGATCTTGTTACTCCTTCTTGGATGCAGCACTCCCACAAACACGATCGAACGGGAGACGGGTCAGGCAACGCCTAACCTGGTAGATGCGAGGATCGATGTCTTCGATAGCAATCTGGAAAAACGACTTTCGCTTGTCTCAGTGAATGAGGCGACGGCAGGCGATCTCCTGCAGGTCCAAGTGACTTTCCGAAATCGCCAGGTCAGACCCAGATCCTTTGCCTACCAATTCCAGTGGATCCAACAAAACGGCATGATGGTGACGAGCCCCAAGCCGATTTGGCGTCCTTCCAGTATCGAAGGAGGACAAACCATCTCTATTGCGGCCACTGCGCCAAACCCCAACGTGGTCGACTTCCGTCTAAGTCTTCGCGAAACCAACTAACCCGACAATCCGCTACGCGTCTTTCCATGATCAAAAGTCTCTTAGTTTTCCTCACTTTTCCGGTTTTTCTTCTTTTCACCGGATGCGGTGGTGGTGCCAGGTATGTCGATCCGACAGGCCCTAACACCATCGTCACCGTAAACGAAATCGACATTCAGGACTGGGCGAATGCAGCGGATCAGATGGTCCAGAACCTACTCGCTTCCGGAGTGCTCGATCGGTCGGCACAGCAACCAGCTGTCCTCGCGATCAGCAGGATTGTCAACAATACCTCGCAGCAGGTGGACACCAATCTGCTTACCAAACAAATTCGGGTAGCACTCAATCAAAGTGGTAAAGCAGTCACGACGACCACGGTAGGTCTTGGCGGCACTGCTGAAGATCCATTAGCGAAAGACCAAGCTGCCTATGAGTCGTTCAGGAGTGGCGGCGACGGTTCACCCGCCGTGCAACCAGGATACTCACTTTCCGGGCGGCTCATCGAAACCCGTGCAACTGCAGGCAGTGTCCAGCAGATGACGTTTACCTTTCAGCTCTCTTTGACCGAAATCGCGACTGGGCTAGCCGTGTGGGAGGACCAAGTCGACATAACCAAACAGGGTAGGAGACCGAGAGTCGGCTGGTAGAAGGTCCATTCAAGGCCTTTTCATCTTGGCATCCGACAGACGCGGGGGGTTAGAAAACCGCTGTCCACGAGGCCACCAGATTGGGAAGACTCTTGGCTCCGAAAGGTCAGCGTTTTTGCGAATCACAAAAACGGATTCACCTGCAGCTTAGCTTCTTTTAACAACGGGAACGTAACTCCTGAGAGCCGGACCCTGGTAAATCTGACGCGGACGATGAATTCGACTCTTTGGATCACTCGCAATTTCGCGCCAATTTGCCAACCACCCAGGCATCCGGCCGATCGCAAACATGACCGTGAAAAACTCGACCGGTATACCGGCGGCTTTCAAGATAAGGCCACTGTAAAAATCAACATTGGGATACAGCTTTCGCTCCACAAAATATTCGTCCTCTAAAGCGGTCCGTTCGAGGTTGCGCGCTATTTTCAACAGTGGATCCTCCTCGACACCAACGGCTGAAAGCACCCTCTCAGCCGCTTCCCCAAGTATCTTGGCGCGGGGATCATAATTCTTGTAAACCCGGTGGCCAAAACCCATCAACTTCGCCTTGCCCGATTTGGCAGCCTCGATAAATTTCATGCCGTCATCGCCCGACTCGTGGATCTGCTCGAGCATCGAAATCACTGCTTGGTTCGCACCCCCGTGGGAAGGTCCCCAGAGAGCGCATACCCCCGCCGAAACGGAAGCGAAAAGATTTGCTCCTCCACTAGCCACCATCCGCACCGTTGAGGTGCTGCAATTCTGCTCGTGGTCGGCATGCAGAAGCAGAAACAAATCGAGTGCTTCTGACAATCCTGCGGTGTCTTCAAACTCGTCGTACGGGTCCGAGAACATCATGTGAAGGAAGTTATCGCAGTAGCGAACGTTCTTCTTCGGGTAAACAAACGGCTTACCCATTCTCATCCGGTAAGACAAAGCCGCAATCGTCCTTACCTTCGAAATCAGGACCGCCGCAGCCTCATCGAATTGGTCCAAGTCTTGTTGACGATTGTTTGTCGCCATTTCCGGATAGTAGCATCCCAGGGAATTTAGCATCGCCGAGAGGACTGCCATGGGATTGGCGTTCAGTGGAAAGCCGTCAAAGTGGTCCTTCATCCCTGTGTGGATTGCAGCGTTGCTCCGGACTTTCTGTCTGAACTTCTCCAACTCGCCCTCCGAAGGAAGTTCTCCGTAAATGATCAGGTAGGTGCTCTCAAGAAATGATGAACCAGCCGCAAGCTCCTCAATCGGATAACCGCGATAACGTAAGATTCCCTTCTCTCCATCGATGTAAGTGATCTCACTCTGACACGATCCCGTGTTTCCATAACCCTCATCGAAGGAAATGAATCCGGACTCCGCTCGGATCTTTCGTATATCAAAAGCTTTTTCATCCTCGGTTCCCGTTATCACGGGACAATCATAGGATTTGTCACCAATCGAGAGGGTTGCTTTGTCTTCCATAGAATTAATCGGTCAAATCACCATAGGTCAGGAGCATACTCCCGAGTTGCTCCCCGCATGGTTCAGAAAATTTCGGTAGATTTGCAAACCTTTAGCCTGACTTTTCTCCGGATGAAACTGGGTGGCGACGCAATTCCCGCTCGCGATTCCACTCGCAAACTCTCCACCGTAATCCGTGCTACACCATATCCACTTTTTCTCATCGGGCACAACGCAGTAGGTGTGATCAAAATAAAACTGGTCACCGCTACACAAATGTTTCTGAAACGGGTCGTCTTTCTGAAGAAATCGAACGGAGTTCCAACCCATGTGAGGAACCTTTAGGGAGGGGTTGATCCGAAATCTCTCTACCCGTCCACTGAATATACCCAACCCTTTTACGTTTCCCTCTTCGGAGTGATCAAAGAGGGCCTGGAAACCCAAACAAATTCCAAAAAACGGCCGGTCCTCTTTGATCCAATTCCGAATCCATTCGTCCATTCCGGTCTCTCGAAGAGCGTCTACGCAATCACCGAGAGCTCCAACCCCAGGCAGAACCAGCGCATCCAAGTTTCCCTCAGGACATGGACTCTCAACAACAGAAACCTCTCCTCCAACCGCCTCGAAGGCTTTCCCAACGCTTCGCAGATTACCCATGCCGTAATCAATCACAGCGACCTTCACGGGTTCGCAACATCGTTCGGCTAACCTCTCCACGGGAAAAAGGGAAAAGACCAAACCACGGATCGCAAGGGAAATTCCTCCTAAAGAATACCCGGATAAAAGAATTTTGCGACGCTGATCCAGAGGGGCGTTGTCAAGACAGACACGACAATCGTGGAGACCGCCACCCTTACGGCAACATCTTTCCTGCCTCCGTAAAAGGCCGTCACAATTACCGGAAAAAGACCCGCCGGCATAGCAGCCTGAATCAGCACGACACGAGAGAGCTCACTCGGGAGAGGTAGCAGCACTGCCACTAAAAGAAACAGAATAGGAAGGATAAACAGGCGAACGAGGCACGCTCCGTAAACCACATTCCACCCGGAACGGAAAACGTCCTTTCGCAATAAGCCGCCTATCGAACAACCCGCCAGAATGATCCCAAGGGGAACTGCAATCGTCGCAAGGTAACCGAGAAATACTCGAACAAATCCCGGCAAATAGCCGTAAAGACCCGAGTAGTGAAAACCGAGCCCGACTATCAATCCAAGTAGCGGTGGATTGATCAACTTCTTGAAACTGCCTCGATTGAATGCCCCTTGGATGATCAACACTCCCACTGACCAGAACGCTAAATCTACACCTGCATTGAAGACAAAAAGAGTCGCCAGGGTCCCATCGGATGCTCCGTAAAACGCGATCACCAGTGGAATGGGAAGGTAGCCGTAGTTGTAGACGCCAGTTGCAAACGAGAAGGCTCTCCTTCCGCTCCCCTCCTGAAGACCGAACCTTGGGGCGAACACCCATGATACCCAAAAACCCAGTAGGATTGAGATGGCCCCTGTGCTTACAGACAAGGTGACTAGGCTTACTGGAAGAGGGATTTCCGAAGGGGCTACTGCCTCGAAAATCAAAGCAGGATAAAAGACTAAAACGACGACTCTCAGTAGTGAACGTTCACTCTCTTCGCCCAGAAGTGCCTTCCCCCTGAGAAAGATCCCCAGGCCTACGAGGAGAAAAACCGGAAGGGTGACACCTAGAACTCCGAGGAACGAACCATCCATGGATTGTCCCCTTTGGATACCCTTAACGTATCATGCCAGCAGCGACCGTCTTGTTCGTAAACTCTTCAATCAAGATAAAACTCCCTGTGATCCGGTTTCTTCGGTAGGAATCCGTGAATAGAGGTTCTGACGTTCGTAGCTGCACCCGGGCAATATCATTCATCCCAATCGAAAGGTCATCTTCAATTTTGTGAAGGGTGTTGATGTCGACCTTATACTGGATGTTCTTCACCACCGTTTTCGCGGTTTTTGTCGTATGGCGAATCACATACTTCCCTCTTGGCTGAAGCTTGTTTTCGGCAGAGAACCAACAAATCATCGCGTCCACATCCTGGGTAACATTTGGCTGGTTGTTTGGCTTCACAATCATGTCTCCCCTGCTGATATCGATTTCGTCCTCAAGACGAATAGCCACTGACATCGGCGAAAACGCTTCTTCGACCTTCTCCTCGTAGCGATCAATTGATTCGATCTTCGATACGAAACCAGAGGGCAAGACAGTCACTTCATCACCAGGCTTGAAGACTCCCCCTGCGATACGTCCTGCATAGCCGCGATAATCGTGATACTTTTCGGAATGAGGCCTGATCACCCACTGCACGGGTAAGCGGGCGTCAACATGGTTTGCATCCGGTCCGATGTAGACATTCTCGAGATGGTAAAGAAGCGAGGCCCCCTCATACCAAGGCGTGTTTTCAGATCGGTTCACCACGTTGTCTCCGTGAAGCGCACTGATCGGAATAAAAGTCATATCTTTAATCTGCAGGCGTGAAGCAAAATCAGTGAACTCGCTTACAATCTCGAGGTAACGTTCCTCAGAGTAGTCGACGAGATCCATTTTGTTGATACAAAGCACCACATGCTCGATCCGAAGGAGGGAAGCGATGAAGGAGTGCCGACAGGTCTGCTCAATCACACCTTTTCTTGCATCAATCAAAATGATTGCGAGATTCGCCGTTGAGGCACCAGTTACCATGTTCCGGGTGTATTGAATGTGCCCGGGAGTATCAGCGATAATAAACTTTCGCTTCGGCGTGGCAAAGTAACGATACGCCACATCGATCGTGATCCCCTGCTCCCTTTCAGCGCGTAAACCATCAGTCAACAGAGCAAGATTAACATTCTCGTCTCCACGCTGCTTACTGCTCTTTTCTATCGCTTCGAGCTGGTCTTCAAAGATTGTCTTCGTGTCGAACATCAAACGCCCGATCAAAGTGCTCTTCCCGTCGTCGACACTCCCGGCGGTTGTAAACCGCAGGAGGTCCATGTCCATGTATCCCTCGTCAGTAACCATCAAAAATATCCTTCCTTTTTCCTGTCTTCCATCGCGGACTCAGACCGCTTGTCGTCCGCTCTTCCTCCACGCTCCGTTTGCCGTGCAGAAGCTACCTCGTCGATAATCTCCTCCAAGGTGTTTGCCGGAGACTCCACTGCACCCGTGCAGGTCGCGTCTCCCACCGTCCGAAACCGAACCCGCTTCTTCTCGGCCACCTCATCTTTCCCGGGGACAAGGAAATCAGTCACAGCCAGAAGGACTCCGTTTCTTTCGATCACCTCCCGTTCGTGCGAAAAATAAATACTTGGGATCGGAATTTCCTCCCGCAGGATGTATTGCCAGACATCCATCTCGGTCCAGTTGGAAAGAGGGAAAACGCGGAAGTGCTCTCCCGGAGACTTACGGGCATTGAACAAATTCCAAAGTTCTGGTCTCTGGTTTTTGGGGTCCCATTGACCAAACTCGTCCCGATGCGAAAAGAACCGTTCCTTGGCACGAGCCTTCTCCTCGTCCCGGCGGGCTCCTCCTACTGCCGCGTCGAAACGATGCTCCTCGATGGCGTCGAGAAGGGTTACTGTCTGCAGCGCATTCCGACTAGCGTTAGGGCCTTTTTCCTCGGCGACCCTCCCCTGATCGATCGACTCCTGAACGGAAGCTACAATCAGTTTCCCGCCGATATCCTCAATAAACTGATCCCGAAATTCGATAGTTTCCAAGAAGTTGTGCCCGGTGTCGACGTGCATGAAAGGCATCGGCGGACGAGCTGGCCAAAAGGCCTTTTGGGCGAGTCGTGCAACAACGATGGAATCTTTACCCCCCGAAAAAAGAATAACAGGCCGCTCAAACTGAGCAGCCGTTTCCCGGAGGACGAATATCGCCTCCGATTCCAACTGTTCCAGATGACGAATCTTGTAGGATCTGCTCATGACAAAACCGCGAAAAAAGCACAAGCGGGGTGAACGGGAAAGGAAAAAACCAAGTTCTCCAACCACTTACCAGAGAGCGAAAAAACCTATTTTCCGCCCCAGAAACCCTTCTTAGATGCGTTTTCGGATAGTTTCCAAAAGGAAAGACGCGGATTCCTCTGCACTCTGTCTCTCTGTATCAATTACAACTGCAGACGAGTTCTCAGGAGGTTCTTCAAAGCCGGAATCCTTCCCCGTGAAGTTCTCAACCTTACCACCTTGTGCCTTTGCATAGAGCCCTTTGACGTCACGGCGAGCGCACTCCTCGAACGACGCCCTCACGTAAACCTCCAAAAAGTCATTCCTACCAACAATCTCCCTGGCCATCTCCCGAAGCTCAATTTTGGGCGAGATAAACGAGGCGATCGTAAGAACGCCGGCATCTAGAAACAAACGGGCCACCTCAGCAATGCGACGGATATTCTCCCTCCTGTCCTCGTCGGAAAAACCGAGATTTGAGTTTAGGCCACTTCGAATGTTATCTCCGTCCAAAATCTGAGTCATCCGGCCTTCCGAATGAAGCTTCCTCTCTACAAGGTTGGCGATCGTGCTCTTCCCGGATCCGGAAAGACCGTAAAGCCAAACGACGAGTGACTTCTGTCCAAGGATCTTTTCTTTGTCCAAACGACCAAGGATTTGATCAAAGACCGGATGAATGTTCTCAGCGCTCATACTCTACTCTCCTTATTACACCGAATCCGCGAAGGTCTAGACCTGACTGCGCCTCTGAATAGCCGCAGATACAAACTCCGAAAAGAGCGGGTGGGCCGAACTTGGCTTCGATTGAAATTCCGGATGAAACTGAACTCCCACAAAAAACGGGTGGTCGGGTAATTCAATGATTTCCACAAGGTTACGAGCTGGATTTTTTCCTGCGATGACTAGTCCAGACTCCTCCAACTGGCTCAGATAGTCGTTATTGAATTCATACCTGTGCCGGTGTCTCTCCCTGACAGTGTCCATTCCATAGGCACTTGCCGATCTAGTGCCCGGTACGAGCGAACATTCGTAAGCACCTAGGCGCATAGTAGCGCCTTTCGCGGTTTGTCCCCTCTGATCCTCCATCAAATCAATCACCGGAAAGGTGGGCTTTGGCTCAAATTCTGTACTATTTGCTCCCGCGAGATCGGCCACGTTGCGCGCAAACTCAATCACAGCCACCTGCATTCCCAAACAAAGTCCCAAGTAAGGAATTTTGTTTTCACGGGCCAGCCGAACTGCCGCAATTTTCCCTTCGATTCCTCTATCGCCAAACCCTCCGGGAACCAAAATTCCGTCGAGCTCTAAAAATTCGTCAGGTATCTCCTCCTGTATGGCTTCCGAATCCAAACGCACTACGTCGATGCCGCAATCATTGGCGATTCCCCCGTGAGTTAGGGATTCATATACGGATTTGTAAGCATCCTGGAGTTCGATGTACTTCCCCACAACACCTACCCGGATCCTCTTCTTGGGGAATCTAAGGCGCCTCACCACGTCCTGCCATACTCCCTCTTTCGGCCGGTCATCAGGCAACCGGAGGCCCCTCACCACAAGCGAGTCCATATTCTCACGCTGAAGCATGAGTGGCAGTTCGTAAATCGACGACTCAACATCCAACTCCTCGATCACCGCAGGTTGCGAAACGTTACAGAACAAGCTCAGTTTTTGACGAAGGTCTTCCGGGATCGGCTCCTCTGTACGGCAAACAAGAATATCAGGCTGAATTCCAATCTCTCTCAACTTAGCGACACTCATCTGGCTCGGCTTGGTCTTTAGTTCACCAGCTGCCTTGAGAAACGGAAGCAGAGTGACGTGGATAAACAGACGGTTGTCTTCCCCGATCTCCAAGGCGAACTGACGCATCGCCTCGAGGAACGGCAAACCCTCAATATCACCGATTGTGCCGCCGATCTCAGTGATTAGAATATCGACATCTTCCCCTGCGGCATAGATCCGCTCTTTGATTTCGTTCGTGACGTGCGGGATTACCTGAACTGTTTTTCCCAGGTAGTCTCCTCGCCTTTCCTTCTGTATGACCGACTCATATATTTGGCCGGATGTTAGATTATTGAAACGGCTTAGCTTGCAGGAGGTAAACCTTTCGTAGTGCCCCAAATCGAGGTCAGTCTCCGCTCCGTCGTCCAGAACATAGACCTCGCCATGCTGAAACGGGCTCATGGTACCGGGATCCACGTTGAGGTAAGGATCGAACTTCTGGATCCTCACGGAAAACCCCCTCTGTTCGAGAAGTGCTCCCAATGCCGCCGAGGTAAGGCCCTTGCCAAGAGAGGACACCACCCCACCAGTTACGAAGATGAATTTACCAGCGGGCGGTTTCGTGTCTGCCATGGAGCACCGTTTTGATAAAATCCGGAAAGCATGGCAACCCCACACCTGAACATTTCCGAAAATTCGGCCTTCTTTCTCCTGGTTCCGTAGGTCTAAGAAGGACCAATGGGTGACTTACGGAAAGGTCTGGACGTCCTGGAATTCCACACCCGACTCTGTCCCCAAAACTACCCCGAAGATCCAAGAATAGCCTCGTGTCAAAGCGATCTCCTTTCGTATCATAGCGGCTATGAGTAAGTGGATTTCTGAGCTCAAACTTCTTCTTGAACACCTGTTTGGCTCCCCATTTGGTTCTACACCCTTCTGGATTACCAGCGGAATCGCTCTCGGAACGCTTCTGATTCTTGGGTGGCTAATCGCTAGTTTCATTTTCTCCGCGAAAAGAGGGTTTATTCTAACTTTTTTTGCGCTGGTTCTTCCCGGAGTGGCAGCCCTTGCGGGTTCGATCGCTGTGAACATTTACGCAGTTCCTGCATTAAGTGCGGGCCCCGTCAGGGAATACCTACCGATTGCAGGTGCCGTTTTGGGAGGTTTTTTGGCAACACTGATTCTGACCCGTTTTATGCTGGGAATCTCAGAGGGCTCGACCGTTCTTTGCACCATCATGTCCTACGCCTGTGTCACAGGTGCCGTTTTTCTCGGAGGTTCTTTGGTCACCGAAGCGGACTCGAGCATCGACAATTTGGAACGGCAGAGTGAGGAGCGGGAGAAGGATGCAAACAGCATTCTTGAGTTTTAAGAGCGCACAATTTACCCGCGTGTGGTGCTCCTAAGAAGCGAAGCGGCTTCCGAATTGCTTGCGGATTCAGAGTTTGACCCCAACTTCCACGTGGTCTTCTTTCTCCCGTTTTCATACCAACCAAGACAAGATTAGAAGTGGACCTAGACATTAAAGAAGTGAATGAGACCCGCCGGGAAGTCTCTGTAACGTTTTCGCCCGATGAAGTCACCAAAGAGGAAAAGACGATTCTGATAGAGTTTGGCCGACAGGCAAAGATCCCTGGCTTTCGCCCCGGCAAAGCCCCTGAGGCCCTCCTTCGCAAACGATATGGCCGCGAGATTAAAGAGGAGCTCAAGCGGAAAGTAGTCCAGACGGGCTATCAGAGACTCGAGAAGGAGTCTGATCTAAAAATCCTCAACGTGGTCTCAGTTGACGATCCCGACCTCGAAGCGTCTGGGACCCCCGTGCTCACCCTGACCATCGACATCAAACCGAGCTATGAAATTCCCGAATATAAAGGAATTGAATTGGAGCGGGAACCATCGACCGTCACTGATGAAGAGGTGGAAGAAGCGATTGAAGCCACAAGGGCTCAAAGGGCAGACTTTACGAAGGTGGATCGTCCAGCCGAAGCAGGAGACTACGTGCGATGCTCCTACGAGGGAAAGTACGATGGGAATCCTATCGCAGAGGAGGTCTCTGATCGTCCTATTTACGGAACCCAAAAGAACACCTGGGAAGAAGCTGGATCCAGTGATGAGACTCCTGGAGTGAGTGAGATTGCTCAGGCTCTGGTAGGCATGAAGGACGGAGAAACTAAGGACGTAGAGGCAGCGTTTGGAGACGATCACGAAGTCGAATTTCTTCGCGGAAAAAAAATAGTCTACTCGCTCGAAGTTTTGGAAGTTCGGGAAAGGAAGTTGCCGGAACTGGACGAAGATTTTTTCAAATCGCTCAACGTTGAATCCCTCGAGAAACTTCAAGAGCAAACCGCCGAATCTCTCAAAAACCAGAAAGAGCAAACGGCTCAAAACCAGTTGCGTCAAACAGTGACCCAAAAGCTGGGAGATATGGTGACATTTTCCGCTCCCGAGAGCCTGATCGAGAATGAAACCAACCAGATTCTTTCCAACTACATGGGGCGCCAAATGCAACAGGGAGCTAGTCAGGAAGATTTCGAACAGAACAGGGAAGCTCTATTTGCAAGTGCTTCAGAAGAGGCCCTAAAGAAAGTGAGGCTCGATCTTCTCCTCGACGACATCGCAGAAAAAGAGGACGTTGAGGTCACTGAAGAAGATATGAGTAACTTTCTCTACAGCTACGCAATGCAGACGAGACGAGCCCCTGATGACATTGTAAAGGAGCTGCAGAAGGATCGATCTCGCGTCTTGGACATTCAGAGAAGCATTCGCCGAAGTAAAGCCGTCGGAAAAGTGATCGACTATGCGGAAATCACAGAGTCTGAACCCAATTCCTAATCCAACTTGCAAGAATACCAATGTTGGTAGTTCGTACCCGCTATACTTTGATTAAACCAAACACACTACCGTGAGCTATCTACCACTCCCTTACGTCTACGAGCGCGAAGGCCGCAACGAGCGGGCATGGGACATCTACAGCCGTCTGTTGCGCGATCGTATCATCTTCATTGGAACTCCCATAAATGACTACGTTGCGAATGCTGTGATCGCCCAGTTGTTGTTTCTGCAAATGGAGGATCCCAAGAAAGAAATTCACCTCTACATCAACTCTCCCGGCGGGAGCGTTACGGATGGGATGGCGATCTACGACACCGTTAACTTTGTAAAGTGCGATGTTGTGACTTACTGCGTAGGCTTGGCTGCAAGCATGGCAACCGTTCTCGTGGCAGCAGGAACCAAAGGGAAACGTTACGCACTTCCAAACAGCAGACTGATGATTCATCAGCCCTCTGGGGGTGCCGGGGGTCAGACTGCTGACATTTCCATTGCAGCGAAAGAAATTCTCCGTTGGAAACGAACTCTGAGTGAGGTCCTCTCCGAACACACCGGGCAGAGCGTTAAGAAGATCGAAAAGGACTCAGAGAGGGATTTCTACCTCTCGGCTCCTGACGCGAAAGAGTATGGTCTTGTAGATCACGTGATCGCGAGCCCCAAAGAGGCGGTTCCTGAAAAGGCTTAATGGCAAAACCTACTAAAATGACCTTCTGCTCATTTTGTGGTAAGTCACAGAATGAGGTGCAGAAGATGATCGCTGGACCCGCTGGTGTGTACATCTGTGACTCGTGTGTTACCGTATGCAAAACGATCATCGACCGAGAACTTGGGGAAGAGATCAAAAAGCCGAAAGAAAAGGAAAACGAGTTCAACCTCCTTCGGCCTTCAGAAATCAAAGCGAACCTTGACCGCCACATCATTGGGCAGGATGAGGCAAAAAAGACTCTCTCTGTAGCCGTCTACAATCACTACAAGCGGCTCCAGGTAAACGCAGAGGAAAACGATTTTTCCACCGAGTTCCCTGAAGTTGAAATCGAGAAAAGTAACGTTCTTCTGATCGGGCCTACCGGTAGCGGGAAAACATTTCTCGCCAAGACTCTCGCGACGATGCTGGACGTGCCTTTCGCGATAGCAGACGCTACTACGCTTACCGAGGCAGGGTATGTGGGAGACGATGTAGAGAACATCATCCTAAGGTTACTGCAGTCGGCAGATTTTGACCCCAAAAAGGCCGAGTGTGGTATTATTTACGTAGACGAAATTGATAAGATTGGGCGGAAGACCGACAACGTATCAATAACGCGAGACGTATCTGGGGAGGGGGTGCAGCAAGCTCTCCTCAAGATCCTCGAGGGAACTGTCTGCAACGTTCCGCCCCAAGGAGGACGGAAACACCCCAACCAAGAATATATCCAGGTCGACACCTCAAAAATCCTCTTTGTTTGCGGAGGTGCTTTTGTCGGACTCGATAAAATGATTTTAAGACGCTCAGCCAAATCCTTTGTCGGATTCACTCTCGATGAGATGGAGGACAACGGGCTCCATCCTACCCCAAAGGAAGAAGAAGAAATTTTGAGTCACGTCGAGCCAGAGGATTTGGTGCAATATGGCTTAATTCCCGAGTTTATTGGGCGGCTCCCAGTGGTTTCGGTATTGCGGGAGCTTTCAAAGGAAGATCTAGAGCACATACTTCTCGAGACTAAAAACTCCCTGCTTCAACAGTACTCGAAGCTTCTCGCGATGGACGGAACGCGCTTGAAATTCACTCGTGACTCCATAGCAGCTATCGCTGAGAAGGCAATCGAGTTAGGAACGGGTGCGAGGAGTCTACGATCAATCCTCGAGAAACTCATGCTAGAGGTGATGTATGCCATCCCGGATGACCCAACTGCGATTGAGGTGGTCATTAACCGAGCCGTTGTTGAGGGAAGGAAGAAGCCACACCTGAAGCGGAAAAAAACCGATATCCGCAAAAAGGATGCAGCCTGACTCAAACCGGAAGAAAAAGAAAAAAGTTGATTACGAGGCACTCCACTCTCGGTTAATGCAAGTGCCGGGAATGAAGGTAGCTGCTGTTCGAGCATTGCTGAACATAGGTATTACTGAGGTCTATGAGTTATCGGGGCGCTCCCCGGAGGTGCTTTTTCATGAGGCTCTGAAAAAGGCCCCGGAGACGGAATCTGATGTGTTCGCCTTCATTCAAATGGCAGTTTACTACGCTGAAAACAGTGACCCTGAACCCTCAAAAATGAGAGTCCAGTTCTGGAGGTGATTCCTTCACGATCTCCAAGACCAGACGCGAACGGGGCGGTGGAGTAAAACCCTCATCTGTAGTTTGCTAGACTGCAAGACTGTCTCACACTGCTTCGCTATGGATTCAGACCTTTCCTTTTCCCTTCCCGACACGGTTCCGGGGATGACATTGCCAGAAGTAGTACTATTCCCCCAGGCAACTATGCCTCTCTATATCTTTGAACCTCGTTACCGGAAAATGCTCGAGGACATCTTGGACGGAAACCGTCTCATGGTTATTGCGACCCAAGACAAAGAGCGTTCCCAATCAGAGGATCTCTTTGAAGCCTATCACCCTCAAGCGACTCTCGGCCTCGTGCAATCAAGCCAGAAAAACCCAGACGGCACCTCCTCGATCCTCGTCCAAGGGCTTCTGCGGGTAAACGCTGAGACGACCTGCCAGGAGGAACCCTACCGTATCTTCGCAATCAACCCTCTTGAAAGCGAAGCGGGTGATACGTCAGAAAACTTGGAGAAACACGCAAACAAGCTGTCTGCGCTCATTCAGAGGCGGTCCGAGCTTGGGAATAACCTCTCACGGGAAATCTTGCGGTTTTTTGAGAGCATTGATGATCCTGAAATCCTTGCTGATCTGGTTTCATTTACTCTGATCAACAACACCGCATCGAAACTTGAATTGTTGAGTGCGCTCAAAGTAACCCAAAGATTCGAGATCCTTTTCGAACACCTAACGGAAGAGATCAAGCACCTCGAGTTGATCTCAAAGCTGAAAGGCAAGTTAGACAACGAACGAATTGATTGGAATTAGGAATTCTACCCGAAGAGATTTTTTCTAAGTCCCCCGAGAGTGGAGAGACCCCGCCAGTTTGCCCCTTTCATAGGCGTGGGTCCCGGAGGTCTTCCGGAAGCGGGCGGTGGCTGGGCCTTGGTCTGTTCTCTGACGAAGGCTTCCGAGCCGAGGATCCTGCCGTCGGTAAAGTAGCGCACCCGGCAGCGCAGGAGGGTCGTCAGGGGTAGATTGCCCTTCTCCTTCTCCAGCACCCGGAGGGCTTCCTCGCGGCTTACGGTGGCTTTGCCCTCTTTGGTCTCCGAGCCCACTCCGTAGAGCGTTTGGCGGTATCCGGAGAGGTTCCCTCCCAAGACAGAGAGTCCTTCCCGCGCACGGACTCCTCCCCCAACCGCTTCGCCGTAACCGCAGTAGCGGTAGTCCTTCGGGTCTTCCACCAAACCCGCCCGGACCGCATTGAGGTCGATGTAGGCCGCTACCGTCTGCAGGGCCCATTTCTCTCCTTCGACCAATACGCTTTTGAACCGGTCCGACCATAAGGGGCCGTAGCGGTCATGGGTGCGGTTATACCACAGGCTAAAGCGCTGCTTGAGCGTTTTCATCAGCCACGAGACATCGTGCATCCGGGAGACGAGCTGCCGGCGAACCGGTTCCCCTGAGGGCGTAGCCAGCAGCCTCTCGAGCGCGGAAGCGCTCAGAGGCTGCCAGGGACTAACCTTCGGGTAGAGCACCCCGTAGCGCCTCACCAGCTCGGCATCACTGATCTCACCCTTTGGAGGAACTTCCACCAGAAGGTGGAAGTGGTTCGACATCAACGCATAGGTCACCACACGCACCCCAGAAAACTCCGCTACCTGCCAGAGCATACGCCGGAGCACTTCCTTCTCCACCTCACCAAACAAACTCTCCCCATTCACCGTCCGGCTCATCACATGGTAGTAGCCCAATCCCCCCTCTACCAAACGCCTACGCCTTCGTTTCATGACGATGACTCAAAGCCAAACTACCAACCCTGTCAAATAAAATAAACCTGGTTTTTGTATTTTTGTCTGTTTTATCATAAATCAAATTGATTGAGTCTCGCCTCTTCGGGTGCGTAGATTTCTTGGATGGAGCGTATTAGAGCAGTGGTCATCATGGCTGGAGGAAGGGGTGAGAGATTTTGGCCACAAAGCCGGCTTCGCAGACCCAAACACCTTCTTCCAATAGTGGGTGAAAAACCAATGCTCAGGCAAACGATTGAACGTTTGGACGGTCTTGTTTCGCCTGAAAGGATCTGGGTGATCACCAACGCTGAACAAACTGATGCAGTGCGCGAGATCTGCCCCGAAATTCCTGAAGGGCAAATCGTTGCCGAGCCCGTTGGTCGAGATACAGCACCCGCCGTTGCCCTCGCTGCACTACTAGTCGATATTTCGATGGGTGATTCGGCTTTCGCAATGCTCCCAGCCGACCATGTGATTCACGACGAGGCCTCTTTTCGACATGATTTAGAGGCCGCGTTTAGTTCCGCTGAGGACCAACCCGTTATTGCAACAGTAGGCATCCAGCCGACCTTTGCTGCAACCGGATATGGTTACATCAAGACCTATGGTGGCGAAAAGAACGGCGTCTTTCTTGTAGACCAATTTGTCGAAAAACCGAACAAGGAAACTGCCGGAACCTACCTGAAGGATGATCGCTATTTCTGGAACGGCGGTATTTTCGTTTGGAGGCCATCCACGATCCTGGCGGCAATAGAGAAATACTGTCCTGAGCTACATGACAGTCTTAGAAGAATACGGTCCGCACTCTCTTCCAACGAATCTCTATCTACGGTGTTGCCACGCGAGTATCCAAGGCTAACGAAAATTTCGATCGATTACGCTGTCATGGAAAAAGCCGACAATGTTGTCATGGTTCGTTCTTCGTTTGACTGGGACGATGTTGGGTCTTGGCCCGCGATCGAAAGGCACTACGACGCCGATCAGGACGAAAATGTTACCGAAGGGTCCGTCGTCATGGAAGACAGCAAGAACAATCTGCTACTTTCAACGGAAGAACATTTGGTCGGGGTAATCGGGATCGAAGGGTTAATGGTTGTCCACACTCCAGATGCTACGCTGATCTGCCCAAAAGATCGCGCTCAGGACGTCAAACAACTCGTTAAAAAAATCACCAGCCTCCCGAACGGGAAAGACTATCTTTGAGTTTTATGAAGGAAGAAAGCGAGTCGTGGCTTGCGATTGACTACGGATCAAAACGAATCGGTTTAGCATTCGCCGATGATATCCGAGTGCCAGTGCCCCTTGCCGCGGCCACCGAACCAAGCGAATCTCTCCGGCTTGACCATATTCAAAAAGTTGTCGCCCAGAAATCCCCTGCTGCCCTCGTTCTTGGGTATCCTGTGCGTCCAGATGGATCAGCTGGCCAAATGGCCGAAGAAGTGGACAAGTTCCGCGAACGGCTTCTCGAGCGTTTTGATCTTCCCGTCCACTTATGCGATGAAAGAAATTCCTCCCAAGAAGCTGGCAGCCATTGGAATCTCCGCAAAAGTCGCAAGAAAAGAAAAACAGGACAAGTCGACTCTGCCGCGGCAACTCTAATCCTGCGAGACTACCTCGACAGTCTGGCGGCCACGTCAGAATGCTCCCTTCCTGAACAAGACAAAGGGGGGCAAGTCTACTAGGACCATGGCTGAAGGGAAAAGTCTTACTGAGGTAGGCCAAGAGGTGATGCTGCGGGAAGCGGAAGCGATCCGAGACGGTGCCTCCCGCCTAAATGAGGACTTTGTTCGCGCGGTTGAAATTCTTCAAAATTCCAAAGGTAAGGTTGTGATTATTGGAGTCGGGAAATCCGGCCATATCGGAGCAAAAATAGCAGCCACCTTTCGCTCAACCGGGACGCCAGCAGTCTTTCTCCACGCAGCGGAGGCCGTTCACGGTGATCTGGGTCTCTTTTCTCCAGGAGATCCGGTTATTGCCATCTCAAAATCTGGTGCTACCGAGGAAATCCTCCGACTAGAGCGAGCCATCAAACAGTCAAAATCTCCTGTTATTGGTATCGTGGGTAACAAAGACTGCCCGATGGCTTCGTGGATGGATGTTCTGTTAGACGCATCGGTAAAGCAGGAAGCAGACCCCCTAGGGGTAGCGCCTACGTCTAGCGCAATACTAGCTTTATCCGTGGGAGACGCCCTTGCCGGCGCATTGGTTACTGCCCGCGGTTTCACTCGAAAGGACTTCCTCAGCCTTCACCCGTCCGGTCAACTTGGAAAGGCTCTTCATTTGACAGTGGAGTCCATTCTTCATCCGGTCGATAGGGTAGCTGTTGTTCAACCCAGCTCCACGGTTAAAGACGTGCTTTTCGCAATGACCCGCCAGCCTCTAGGGGCAGCCTGTGTAACAGACGAGAAACAAAATTTGTTGGGAATCTTTACTGACGGCGATCTGCGCCGAGGACTCGAGAGGAACGAAGATCTCCTCCGCGGAAAAATCGTCGACCATATGACCAGGAGCCCTACTTGCGCGCTCCCCAATATGGACCTCCAAACGGCTGCCGAGCTAATGGAGGCCCGCCAATCCCAAATTTCAGTGCTTCCTGTTTTGGACAGACCAAATGGTCCTCTACGAGGGTTGATTAGACTTCACGATATTTACCAGTCATCTGTCACTTAGGGCTATGAAGATTCCCCTTTTCGATCTCACTCGGCAGAACGACGTTCTTATGCCAGACCTTCTGGCTGCTTCGGAACGCGTCATCCGTTCCGGTCAGTTCATTCTCGGCGAAGAGCTTGAAAAGCTGGAGGAAGAGGCGGCGGAATTGTTCGAATCCACTCGGTCGTTAGCGGTAAGTTCCGGGACAGACGCCCTCTTGCTTACTATGATGACCGCCGGAATCGGACCCAGCGACGAGGTCATCGTTCCAGACTTTACCTTTTTCTGCACTGCTGGATGTGTAGCAAGGTTGGGCGCCCGTCCTGTCTTTGCCGATATTTGTCCGGAAACATTCAATATGCTACCCGAATCATTTGAGTCGCGCATCACCGACCGGACAAAAGCTGTTGTACCGGTGCACCTGTTTGGTCAAGCGGCACCCATGGTCCAGATCAACGAGATCGCGAAGAAGAACGACCTCGTGGTTATCGAAGACTGCGCCCAATCAATCGGTGCAAAATTTCAGGGTAAACCAACTGGAATGTTAGGGGATTTGGCAGCCGTCAGCTTTTTCCCGACGAAAAACCTTGGAGGCTTTGGTGATGGTGGGCTTCTTTTAGCCAAATCCGATAACGACTTTGACCGCGCCAAAATCCTTAGGGTCCACGGAATGAAACCCAAGTATTTCCACGGCGAAATCGGTGCCAATTTCCGGATGGACGCTCTCCAGGCAGCTCTTCTTCGAATCAAAGTCCCCCACCTGGACTCCTACAACAGAAGTCGCCGGAAGAACGCTTCTCTTTATCAGGATTGTCTCAAGGACCACAGTCTTGTCCACCTCCCTCCTGCTGACTCAGATGCGGGAGCGAGCGAAGTTGATTCTTCGAAACTTCTGGTCCTTCCGAAAGCTCGTGCTCCAGAGGAATGCATTTGGAATCAGTTCACGGTCAGGGTTACCCACGGTCTGAGAGACGATTTTCGCAGCTTTCTTTCTAACCACGGAATCGGATCGGAAATATACTACCCTCTTCCCCTAAGCCAACAAACCTGCTTCGCATATGCAAACCCCGGGCATTGCCCAAACGCGATTCAGGTCTCGAAGGAATGTGTCAGTCTACCCATTTTTCCCGAGCTCAGAACCGATGAAGTGGAGCGGGTCGCGGAGATCGTCCGCTCCTGGCTTGACCTGCAACACCTCAATTAAGCAAAGCGAACCTTTGTCAGTAAAATCCGAGATCACGGAATTTCTAAAACTTTTCCGACACATATTCTCTTTTCCAGTTGAAAACGGATTTGGCTCCTTCTCTGCTATTCAGCGATCGCCAGCCCACCTAATCATCGACCCAACTGCCATCCATGAAGACTGAAATCCGCGACTTTTGCTCCTCTCTCGCCTCGGCCCTGAAGCCTTTTCAACAATCAGTCGATCAGGCGATGCCTGAAATACATAAAGCGTCGAATTCATTCGATCTTGGAGATCTTCTCAACGGTCTCAATACGGACCGTCAAGAGATGGAAAAGGTGCTGGATCAGGTTTTAAGTGAAGAGGCCTACCTTCTCATCTTCGGACCGCTGAAAAGTGGGAAATCGACACTCATGAATGCCATCAGTGGGTTCTATGTCAGCGAGGTCTCCAGTCTACCTGCCTACCCTTGCCTTGTCTACGTTCGCCACTCGGAAACTCCGCAATTCTCGCTTTCACGGTATGCCGGGACAACAACCTCCTTCCCTGACAACTCTACCCTTCAACAAGTCATTCGTGATTCTCACTCCGACCTCGCCCAAGCCATTAAAGAAACAGAGGACAACGGCGAGACGTTCGACCCGGAAACCCATTCTCAAAATGCGATCCGGCGAGTCGACATTGGCTTGACAGCAACTGAACTCGATCAGGGCGCTGCCGTTCTTGTCGATACTCCCGGACTCTACGCGAAAATGAAATTCGGTTACGATCGAATGACCCGCGAGTTCCGGGATCGGGCAGCCTGCGCTATATTCGTCGTGAAGGCGGACAACCTCTTTCTCGAGCCCGTATTCGACGAGTTTAATGATCTGCTGTCGAATTTTAGCCGAATATTCCTCGTTGTTAATATCGACCATTCCAAAAAGGATCTGGAGCCGGACGGTCGACTTCGCCCCAGCTTGGAGAGCACGGATCCCGAACAAATCGTAGAAGCGTTCCGCTCTTTAGCGATCAACACCACCATCCGGAGAGCCTTTGAGGAAGGCCGCCTTCAAGTGTATCCGATCGACCTTCTCCACTCTGCGCAAAAGATCCTAAGCAAAGATTCGCTGGGAACAGAGGAGAGCGACGGAGGTTCGGGGCACGAAAGATTCCAAGCTCTAAGCGACGACCTCGAAGAGTACCTGAACGGAAGCGACTATGTCCGAGAATTCAAAAGCGACACTTTTCGACGGGTAGACCGTTTTGAGGGAGGGCTGGAGACTCATTTGGGCAAGGGGGCGTCTGATCACTTCGACGCGATGAAAATGGCGGTCCAGAAGCGGGTCGAAAACGCAAATACGAGAGTTTCATCCGTAGATGTTCTTCGCGAAGTCGACTGGAACGTTCTCTTTGCCGATGCAATGGACGAGCATGACAAAGTGCTTCGCTCGGACGCCGAACGCTACCTCAACCGCCTCACGAGTCGAGTGTCCGAGGTAGTCGACGCCTGGTTCGAATCTGACGAGAGCCTTCTCCAGCTAGAAAAAGATCGGCTGGAACCTCTTCTTGAGCGGGAAGCCCTCGGTATCATGGAGGAGAGCCGACATCGGATGCGGGTCCTCCTCTCCGCGCCAAACGCGGGAGCCAAATTCTCACCCGACGAAGTGGGAGCGCTTTTGTTTCTTGATATCGATCTAAACCAGCGCCTTGCCCAAGAAATCGGGGAAATCGAATCCACATCCATACCGCCGACCGCCGACGTCTCGGTCGATTCATCCCAAATTCCGGTAAAGCGTGCCTTTGGTGACTTCCTATTATTCCGTTCAGGAGCCCGCGTTCGGAAAGCCTTTTTTGGTCCAGCTGCAAGTCCCTCCAAGAAAATCGCACCGGAACAAAAAGAGAAAAGGTTGGGCTCTGTTGGGCGCCAACATCTCACGGATTACTTAAAGGACCGGATGATTGTTTCCTTAGTGGATCATCCACGGAATGCTGGTCTTGATTATCTCCAGGCGTTCGTTCGCAAGTTTCAAAGCGTCCTTGAAGAGACTCTTGAAGAACATCGCGAGCAAGCACTTGAAGAAGTCGATTTGGCCAGGATCGCCCAGCGGCAACACGAGATTGTTGAACGCACGCTGATTCGCCTCAGGAGTGATTTCCTGACTCTCCAGAAAAAGATAGGGGAGATTCGGACGGAGTTTAACACCCCCGGAGAGGCCGAGAAGGGTGAACCTGAAAAATCCGACTAAGAAGGCTGCGGATCGGGAAAATAGGACCGCCAGTTGGCAGCGAAACTCTTTGCCGACCAGTGGAGCGCTCCGTCAATTCAGCGTTGACAATAGCTAAGCATTTCCACCTGTCTAAAGTTGCGTAGGGGATCCTCGACCGCTGCTCGCTAAGCAATTGATCAGCTGTCCCCTCCCCTCCTCCAATCCGCACGGCTCACATGCGCGAAGATCCAAAGTGCATTGCTGTCGCATTACAGAATGAACGAACAATCGGATGTCTGATTCAGATACCAAACCAAACGAAATTGTAGTAGAAGGAGTTCTAGAAGTCTTGAATAACAAGACCGGGCAGCTTCTGCAGACAGCCTATAATGGTCGCCAGCGCCCAGATGATCCATTCGTCCCAAAGGAGGTAATTCGTCGCTTCAAACTGAAGCAGGGCAGTCACATCCGGGCGAAAGCCGTTCATGACGGCCGCTTTCCCAATCCAAAGGTCAGGTTTATTGAAACCGTAGATGGTGACCCGCTCGAGGAACGCCGGAATCGCTTCGCCTTTACCCAACTGACTACAGTAACCCCAGACGAGAAAATTGGCCTTGAAGTAAAAGACGGGCGAATGACAACCCGTATTATGGACCTCTTCTGCCCAATCGGAAAAGGACAGCGCGGCCTTATTGTTGCCCCTCCAAGGACTGGGAAGACGACACTGCTGAAAGATATCGCGGCTGGAGTTCAAGAGAACCATCCCGAATGCCATCTGATGGTTCTCCTCTGCGATGAGAGACCGGAAGAAGTGACTGACTTCCGAAGGACCGTAGAGGCAGAACTGTTTGCCTCTTCCAACGACGAAGAAATCACCAATCACCTTCGGGTCGCGGAGCTGGCAATCGATCGGGCAAAACGACTTGTTGAGGTAGGCTCTGATGTTGTCCTGCTTGTCGATTCATTGACGCGGATTTCACGCGCCTACAACGCAGGACGCGGAAAGGGAGGTAGAACCATGACCGGAGGTCTTGATATTCGAGCACTCGAGAAACCTCGCCAGCTTTTCTCTGCCGCACGGAAAACGGAAGAGGCAGGTAGTCTAACGATTGTCGCCTCCGCACTCATTCAAACAGGTAGCAAGATGGACGACTTGATCTTTCAGGAGTTCAAAGGAACTGGAAACATGGAGATGGTCCTCGATCGGAAAGTTGCCGAAATGAGGATGTGGCCGGCCATCAACGTAAACTCGTCCGGAACGAGAAAAGAAGAGCTTCTCCTGAAACCCGAAGTTCTGGAGAAAGCCCAGTTTTTCCGTCGGGCGATTGCCACCTTAAAGCCGGAAGACGCAGCAGAAACGGTGATCAGCCGAATGGGTAAAACGAAAACAAACGAAGAGTTTCTCAGACTCCTGAAACTTTAGGCGTTCGCCGAAGAGTTTTCTCGGGGGAGTCGACGCTGGCTACGACTCCTTGTATAGCAGTCGCAATTCCCCGATACGCCACTCCCATCCAAGAAACACGGTCTGTCTCAGAAAATGGATTCGAATCAAGTTCCCTAGCACTCTTCCGCGAGAAGCGTATCCGTTAGCTCAACAGCAACTCGCACGATTCGGGGTTGCTTTCACTCCAGCTAGGCTTCATCACAAGGGGCTTTCGTCAATCAAGACACGATTCCAAACCTCCCTGCGACAACGCTTACCGAAGAACTGAATGGAACATCCATTTGCCGACCAGTGCCAGGAACTGGCCAAATCAATCCTCTGGAATAACCTAGGGGCCATCAATGGAGACGGGACCCTCACCCCGGTCGAAACCGAAAAGGCAGCAGCCAACGAGCCGGGGCACGCTGCATTGGCTATCGGTGAATATTACCGCGCAACGGGTGAGACTTCTTTGGAAGACTTTGATCTAATCGACCTTGCGGCGCGCACGGTTACCGCACAGGTTTTCGATGGAGAGAGGGACGAAAATGGGCTGGCCTATGCCAGCTTGGGACTTTTGTCATTCGGTCCTGCAAAGGATCGAAACGCCGTGTGGTCAAGGCTAGTCGATGAGACCCGTGATGCTATCGACCGCCAGATGCTCATGCGGTCCGAGTTCGAAGATCACAGACAGGCGTTCAACATAGCGAAATCCGTTACCCGCTTTAGTTTCGGACTCACCAAAAAAGACGAGACCGGGAAACTCATTGAGCGATTTCTCGAACAAGTGAAGGCTCACAGCACCTCAGGTTTTTTTGATGACTCTGGAGGAGATGGAGTCGGCGGGACTTTCGACATATACGGTGTCCTCGCTTTTGTCCTCATCCGACAATCGCTGCAGCTACACGCAAACCTCCATCTCCGTGATCGTAAACTACCCAGCCTGCGCACCCACGCAGAAAAGTATGTCCGCATGATGCCTGATCTGGTGCGCCAAGATGGACTCGGGTGGGCTTACGGTGAAAATATTGGCGCCTACGGTCAAATGCACTGCATCAGTATTATTCTCCAAGCACTGCGGGACGATTGGATTACCCAGGACAAGAAACCAGTTTACCTCGATGTTCTTCGACGCTTGTTCCAGTTCTTTTTTCAGACCTACGTAGATCAGGAACACGGTCTTCTCGTTATCCGGGACGAAGAACGTTCTACAATCAAACGGCATACCAGTAGGATCGCGAACTTCGACGCGGCACGGTACCTCAGCCAATGGTCGCGGCTCGCCCGATCAATTGGAGGTCAGCTCGGCGACGCCAAGCCTCTCCCCGGGAAAACGGGTGGTAAATTTACCCTCTACCAACGAGGTCGACGTGAGAACGGTCTTTTCAGTTACAGTGATGCTCAATCAGGGCTTCATCTCCAGATTCCACTGGTGGGCAACAGAGGCCGCGCAAATTCCGACTCGCTCGCCTTTCCTCACAGCCCCGGAGTGTTTGACTGGCCCTGTGGGCGTTACCTTCCCGTCATGGTCCCAGAACTAAACTTCGGAGGCGAACGGGTCGTTCCCTGCTATTACGGAAGAAGCTGTGTCACTGGTCTGGGACGCCGGAATTCCCTTTTCTTTTCCTACGAGCAGCCAGATCTCATCACCGTCGAAGAAAAAATACTACCCAACGCGGGATCCTGCAAAGTGAAATGGGAGTTCAGCGGCTCCACGATCCGAAGTGAGTTTGCCTTCGAGGTAAAATCACAGACGACGATCGACAGTATGCGCTACGTTATTGCTGTCGGAATGCCCCATTCCCATTATCATATGGGTACGTCCCTCAAACTTGGGGAAGAGGGTTTGCGGCCAAACGTCCTCAAAGACGATTTCCAGGGCGAGTGGCAAGAAAATGAAATCGTTACCAACGATCCCGATTCACGCAGTTACTGGGGACATCTCTTTTACCTGCAAACGATCGCCCGCAACCACCCCCTGGTACTCCGACCCGGCCAGACCTACCGCTTCGCAATCGAGTTCGATCCGGACTTAACTCTCGCTGATGCTTAGTGTTCGCATCATCCCTTGCCTCGACGTTTCTGCCGGACGCGTTGTGAAAGGGGTGAAGTTTGAAGAACTACGCGACGCGGGAGATCCCGTGGAATCTGCGAAAGCTTATGAAGCACAAGGTGCGGACGAGCTGGTCTTTCTCGACATTACCGCCTCCAGCGACGAACGGGAAATCATGCGGTCGGTGGTGGAGCAAACCGCCTCCGAATGCTTCATGCCACTCACTGTCGGAGGTGGTCTTCGCACGGTTGAAAATATCCGCATGATGTTGCGGGCTGGAGCCGACAAAGTGAGCCTAAACACCGCGGCCATACAGAATCCGGACCTCATCAAAGAGGCCTCCAACCGCTTCGGCAATCAGTGTATAGTCCTTGCAATAGATGCAAAACGCGAACCCGGTGGCAAGAACTGGCGAGTCTACACTCATGGTGGACGCAATCCGACGGAACTGGACGCGGTCGAATGGGCGAAGAAGGGAGTCTCTTTGGGCGCCGGAGAGATACTTCTTACCAGCATGGACGAAGACGGAATGAAAAACGGTTACGACATCGAGCTTACACGTGCTGTCAGCAACGCAGTTGAGGTTCCGGTGATTGCTTCGGGAGGTGCAGGAGAACTCTCCCACCTAGCGGAAGTTCTTGATGAAGGACGTGCGAGCGCGGTTTTGGCAGCATCCATTTTCCACTTCGGGACTTACACAATCCCAGAAGCAAAAAAGTATCTGCGCGAGAAAGGTATTCCCGTGAGGGAGCAGTAATACAGTCTTCTCTAGTCCATTATACCGATAGCGAGCACTTGAAACACGGTTCAGAACCGCTAGATTCCACTTGTGATTCTACCATCGTCATTCGGGAAGCGGTTCTTCGCCTGTCTTCTTCCCTTCGTCTTTCCTTGCCTAGTTCTCTCTGCCGATAACGGCGGCGGCGATTCTGGAAATACTCAACCCGCATCCACTGAGACGGACGAAGACGAAGCAAGGGAGTCTGTCTATATCCTGCCTGTTCAAGGCCAGATCACCACGCCAACTTTTTACATCCTCCGGAGGGGCCTGAAACTCGCAGAGGAGAACGGTGTCGATACCGTTGTCATAGACATGGACACTCCGGGTGGTGCACTTGGACCAACACTGGAGATTATGCAGGCGCTCAATAGCTTTAGCGGAGATGTATTTACTTTCATCGGACCCGAAGCAATCTCTGCAGGAGCTTTCATCTCTGTAGCGACGGACAAGATTTTCTTTGCCCCGGACGGGATCATAGGAGCCGCAGAAGCGGTCTCTGGAACTGGGCAGGAAATCCCGGAAGGCATGCAAAGGAAGCTGAAAAGCTACATTCAGGCCAAAGTCAGGGTTTTGACCGAGGAATACCGCTACCGGTCTGACGTAATGCGGGCCATGTCCGATCCAAACTACGAATTGGAAATTGATGGCACAGTCCTTAAACAGGAAGGCGAGCTTTTATCGCTCACCGCGAGCGAAGCGATGGAGGAGTATGGAGAACCGCCCCAAGCCCTTCTTGGTGCTGGGATTTTTGACTCAATTGAAGAACTCCTGGACAGCGAGTTTGGTCCTGGAAACTACGAAATTCGTTCGTTTGAGGTGACGTGGTCGGAGTCGCTGGCTCATTGGCTCAATACGATCTCCCCTCTTTTGCTGGGTGCAGGAATGCTTCTCCTTTTTATAGAATTCAAAACGCCTGGATTCGGCATTTTCGGGATAGGCGGCATTTTCCTCCTGGCGATTGTTTTTGTCAGCAGCCACATAGCTGGACTGGCCGGGTACGAGTCCATACTCCTTTTCTTGCTTGGGGTCGCCTTGGTTCTCCTCGAAATTCTTCTCCTCCCAGGACTCATTTTTCCGGCTGTTTTGGGTGTGGCATTGATTCTCGGCTCCCTGATCTGGGCGATGTCCGATATCTGGCCGGATGAGCCGATCGACTGGAGTGGCGATACCTTCACCGCTCCCCTGCTCAACCTGTCGCTCGGCATGGCTATTGCGATTGTCGGAGCCCTCTTCCTCATACGCTTCCTGCCAAAGACCTGGATTTGGAATAGACTGGTTTTGCAAACCGCTGTGGGAGATGCACCAGGCAAGGTCCCTTACTACCCTCCTTCTTCAGGCTCACACACCGAGTCACCTTCAGTTACGCCTGAGGGATGGCCAGCAGTCGGCTCGATCGGTGTCGCTGCTACTGATTTTTTCCCCCACGGTGAGATTGAGATTGAGGGCAAACGGTTTCCCGCGAAATCCCGACTTGGGCCTGTTGATCGCGGAGCGAAGCTGTCAGTTTCCGGTTATCAGGATTTCTCTCTTACTGTTGAAACCTATTCCAATTGACCCATGCCTGAAATCGTAGGCCTCCTTCTTCTGGCGCTGGTGCTAGCCAGCCTTGAAGTTCTTGTTCCCGGTGGCATCCTGGGAATATTCGCCGCTGTAGCGCTGGCCCTTGCCTCTTATCTTTCCTACGAGCCTCTGGGTTTGGCGGGTGCTGTTCTGGTTTTCATCGTAGGCGGTAGCGCGATTCTGACCGCTGTTTACTTCGAATTTAAGTTACTCGGAAAGACTCGTCTCCGAAAAAATTTGATTCTTGGTTCCGCCGTGACCGGTCGCACGGAGTCAGTTAGCGCAACTGACGAAGTGATCGGGATTGAGGGAGTAACCTTGACGACCATGGCGCCCACGGGGATGATCCGGCTCGGTGAAGACAAGTTTGAAGCTTACTCCCGCTCAGGTCTTCTCGAAAAGGGCCAAGCGATCCGCGTGGTCGCACGAGACAATTTCCGATTAACTGTTGAAAAATTATGAATAACCTCCTGTTCCTCGCTGAAATACCTTGGGGCGTGATCCTCACAGGCGTCCTCGTGATCGCCGTTCTCGTTCTCCTGTATATTCTCTTCTCTTTCTTTAACGTGTGGCTTCGAGCTTTGCTCGCAGGTGCCTCCGTAAGCATTTTCACCCTGGTGGCCATGAGGCTACGATCGGTGGATTATAAACTGGTCGTCGACGCCCGCATTACCGCGTCAAAGGCGGGGATTGAGATCAGCACGGATGAGCTGGAAGCTCATTACCTCGCCGAGGGGAACATCATTCATACCGTTCAGGCTCTCATTGCTGCCGATAAAGCATCGATCAATTTGAACTGGACTCGCGCCTGCGCCATCGATCTGGCAACAAAAGGAACTGGGAAATCCGTCGTCGAAGCGGTGCGTACCTCCATCAACCCGAAAGTGATCGACTGCCCCGACCCAAACGCTGGAAAACGCAGTATTGACGGGGTCGCAAAAGACGGCATTCAAGTCAAAGCAAGAGCGCGGGTGACCGTGCGGTCCAATCTTGATCGTTACGTCGGAAGTGCCTTGGAAGAAACGATCATTGCCCGGGTAGGGGAAGGTATCGTGACGACAATCGGTTCTGCAGACACCTACAAGACCGTTCTGGAAAGTCCCGATTCGATTTCCAAGGTCGTCCTTCAGCGCGGATTAGACGTTGGAACGGCATTCGAAATTCTTTCGATCGACATCGCTGACGTTGACGTCGGCGAAAATATCGGTGCGAAGTTGCAGGTCGCCCAAGCCGAGGCAAACAAGAATATGGCCCAGGCTCAGGCCGAAATCCGCCGTGCAGCCGCGGTCGCACTCGAACAGGAGATGAAAGCGAAAGTCCAAGAGATGCAGGCTAAGCTGGTCGAAGCCGAAGCACAGGTCCCGATGGCAATTGCGGACGCTCTCCGTGAGGGCAACCTGGGAGTCATGGACTACTACCGTCTGAACAACATTCAGGCGGACACTAAGATGCGGGATACCATCTCCAAGGATGATGAGGATACACCTCAGATTCCCGGCCAAAACTAGTCATTTCAGAGACGCTTAAAAACTCTCGATCCCTGTGGACGGCCTCCTCGAAATACTTCTGCCGCTGATTTTCTTCGCGGTTTACTTTCTCTCCAGCTTTTTGGGAAAAAAGGGTGAGAGCGAGGAGGGTGCGCCAAAGAAGAAAGAGGACGTTCCCGATGATCTTAGAAAGATTCGTGAGGAGCTGAAACGGAGGATTGCCGAGCGGCGACAAAAATCAGGCCAACCTCAAGCATCAGGTGCGCCCGCGCAAGGCGCACGTGAACCAGAGCGAGGTGGAGCGGTCCTTCGTGAGAGCAGGGAAAGGCGCTCGATGACCGCAGAAAGAGAAATCGCTCCTCCACTCCAACCAGTCGAGCAAACTCTTACCCCGCAAACCAAAGCCCCTTCCTACGAACAAAATCTGGAAAACCAGTTGGAGGAAGTGCGCCGCTCCCAAGAGCGGGTGGAAGCCGCAAGACTCGAGGCGCAGAAGAGGAGTAAAGTGATTCAGAAAGTAGCTACCAGAAGGAACTCGAATCGGACTTCATCGAGCTACCGCCAGTTTTTAAAGGAAGCCCTGGAGGACCCGGAAAGCCTGCAAAAGAGCTTCATCCTTTACGAAGTCTTCGGGACTCCGGTCGGAATGCGCCAAAATGGGCAGATGAAACAGAGCTGGGACTGGTAGTTCGTTCACAGACAAAGCGAAGCCGTTTCACCGGTTAGGAAACCAGCTGCTAGCCCGCGTTCTTAGACTCTCCTGTTGACGGATCAGGATGAGTTTCTAGTGGAGTGGTCTCAGGCTCCTCACCAGCGTTTTCCACTGGGCTCTTGTGCTGAGAAGCTGAACTTGGGCCGTCCTCGATGGAATGGATATCCAAAGATCCGCCACCGTACTCATAAACATACCCCTCGGTTTTCAGCCACTTTAAATCGATCTTCCACTGATTCTCAGCGTTCTCACCCTCAGCACCCCGTTTCTCTTTCAGTTTCTCAGGGAGATCCTTGAGAAGGATGCCCGGACTTTTCTCCAAGACCGATATGATCTCGTTCACCGAATCCGCAAAAACGGCATCACGCGGCCGTGACTTCCGCCGAACAGGGGCTACGTAGCTGATACCCTTTTTTCCTTTCTTAAAGATGAAGAATTTCGCCTTCCTAAGCTTCATCCGAACGTTATTTGCCGTATCGAGAGGAAAACGCTTCTGCCTTTCCACGTACTCAAGAAATGATTTACGGATTTCGCTATCCGCTGCTTCACTCAGTGACCGTCCGGGAATCCTTGCCTGACGGGTCTCTCTCGCCAAATCCTGTCGCTTCGTGCGAACTATGAATGCAATCGCGGACTCGCGGGAATCGAAAACGGTCTGTTCGTCCACGTCATGCGTCACTTCTTCTCTAACCGGATCTCCTGTCTGAGGCTGGTCTTGAGCGACCGGCTTTTCCTCCGTTTCAGAAGCCTCGGCTTCTGTAGAAGAATTCGGAGGCTCACTGCCTTTACCTTCACTGGGATCGAATCCTTCGGAAGAGCCGGTCTTGTTCTCTTCGAGGAGAGAAGAGGAATCCACCTGAGGAGACTGATTTTCCGAGTCGATTGCCGGTTTCCGAAGCCGTAAAACGACTCTCCGACTCATCGATTGGAGCCACTCTTGCACCCTTTCGGGATCATTTTCCGCCCGCAGTCCTTTCTCCACCCTTTCCAGAGGAGTGTTCGAGCAGTTCAGACGATGATGTTCCTGAAGCATCGGCCCAAAACGATGGTAGCTTCTTGGGGGAAGTAGTTTGCCTGTAATGCTGCAGCGAAGAACTGAGGAGAAGTTTCCTTTCGGTGCCTCTACCTCCTCTTCGGACTCTTCAAAAATCGTCGGGAGGATGAGATTCGCAGCGTGGGTCAAAGCTGCGGCCTCTTCTCGAAAGATCTGTCTGTCTGGCAGGCACTCGTATAAAGGCGGAGCATCGTCAGAGAGAGGAGTGACCACCACGACCATCCGATCTGCCTTGTCCAGAATGAGGCGGCTAATCTCAAAGAGCTCATAGACCTTTAGGCTGGAGCGAATCGATTGTGTCAGAAGGTCGAAAGGTTCATCCTCCGGGTAAATCGAAAATTGAACTACCGGTTCGAAAGGTTCAGGTCGCAAGTTGGGCCGTCGAGCAGAACGCTCCTTTCGGTTACCGCCTTCTGTTCGGTGAGCGGGTCTCCGATCCCTTGGCTGACCTCCTGAAGATCTTGGTCGCCCATTCCGATCCTTCGGTTCATTCGTCTTGGAAACAGACTGGCTTACGGAGGTCGACCACTGAGGCGTAAATTCCAATCCGCGAAGCTCTTCGAGATTGAGAGCCTTAGACTTTTCGGAAGAAGGTTTGGATGAATCTGCCATAGAAAAAGCCGGATCAAAAAGATCCAACGTGAAGGGAAACACTAAGGAACGGCGACTATCCTCACCGTCACTGACCCTGTCAAATCGTCGGGGCACTCAAAAAATGACAATCTGGAAACATTAGGGTTGAATCGATCCGTTCAAAAACCGTATCACAGACGATTCCCAACCGCTCGGGTGGTGGAATTGGTAGACACGCACGCTTGAGGGGCGTGTGGCGCAAGCCGTGCGGGTTCAAGTCCCGCCTCGAGCACCAGCCTTCGTCCGATCCTTCGGCTCGGCACTACGGCTGGCCTCGCCACCACTATTCCGACTAAGATGAATCCGACTACCTCTCGAGACGAAGGCTGTCCGCCGAAGTGCCGCGACGAAGTCGAGGACGGAGGAGGACCAACGGCACTCTGGTATGTCTACGTTTTACAATCGACCAAAAAAC
Organism: Verrucomicrobiota bacterium; assembly: GCA_038744685.1. Classification (NCBI taxonomy): domain Bacteria; kingdom Pseudomonadati; phylum Verrucomicrobiota; species Verrucomicrobiota bacterium. The sequence goes on along the minus strand of JBCDMB010000009.1, from coordinate 66,228 downwards.
CTATCGAGACATACGTGGGATACTCGCGCCAGCCACTGGCCAGATTATCAAAGCACAACCGGGGTGAAAACAAGAGTAAAGCTCGGTACATGCCATGGAAATTAGTTTCGATTATCGGATTTCCCAGCCAGAAGAAAGCTGAAGATTTTGAAAAGTACCTTAAATCTGGTTCGGGGAGAGCATTTAGAAAAAAACACTTACAATAATTGACCTTCGTCCGATCCTTCGGCTCGGCACTTCCTCCTCCGCCAAGGCTTAGGCGGACAGAGACGGCTGGCTTCGCCAACCACCATTTCGACTAAAATGAAATCTACTACCTCTCCAGACGAAGGCTGTCCGCCGAAGGGCCGCGACGAAGTCGAGGACGAAGGAGGAAATTAAAAAGGCCCGCCGAGGCGGGCCTTTTTTAAAAGCGAGTATGGGGTATTCCCGACTTACCGTCGGCCCCGGCCTCCTCCACCGCTTCGTTCCTCACGAGGACGCGCTTCGTTGATTTTTAACGCACGGCCACCGACTTCCTGCCCGTTCAGAGCTTCGATTGCCGCATGCGCTTCGTCCGCGTTGTTCATTGTCACAAAACCGAAGCCACGAGGGCGCCCGGTCTCACGGTCAGTGATCAGGTAAACCCTTTCAACTGCTCCGTATTCTCCGAAGAGCTGTTCCAGCTCTGTCCCATCCATGCTGTAGGGAAGATTTCCCACGTATATGTCCACTGTATTCCTTGTCTGATTGAACGCCGGTTGTAGAGAGGACCAGACAGAAACGGCGTGCTTCCTGAACCGGTCGTTGTTGCCTCGTCGAAGGATGAATTTGTCTCAGCGGAGATAGTGCAACCTGCGACGAAAATCTGAAAGCTAAAGTGTAGCCAGGGTCCCCAAGGAGCCCGCTTTTTCGATGATGACTGGTTCTAGGTAAATTAGTTGGAAGGAGCCGGATGCGATGCGCTCGTCCGACCAGATGTTGCAGTGTCGGAGCAAGTGGGAAGAGGCCGAAGACGTCAATCCCCAAAAACAACGTCCAACAATTGTTCTCGGTTCCCTATTTTCCCCTTCATTTGGTCCGAAACCCGCTCCATTGTCTTTCTATGAGCAACGAACCTCCACCTCCAAACGAATCGTCCGAGACACAACCGAGCACGGATACAACCTCAGAGGCAACAGTAGCCACATCCAGCTACGATCCTAAAGTCATTGGCATCGTTGCCTACATCACGCTCATCGGATGGATTGTCGCGTTAATTATGAATAATCCCAAGAGCGACTTCGGATCGTTCCACCTTCGCCAGGCTCTCGGCATCTGGCTGCTCGGCCTCGTGTCTGCTTTCGTTTTTATCGTTCCCATTCTTGGGTGGATTGCTGGTATGGTCGGCTACCTCGCTGCGTTCGTCTTTTGGATTCTAGGCCTCATTAGCGCTATCCAGGGAGAGAAAAAGCTGGTCCCCTTGATTGGAGAAAAAGCGCAGGAATGGTTCAAAGCGCTTTAGGATGAACCCCTACCAGAGACTTAGAGAAACCGTTCGAAACCGCCAATCGCTTGGATCGCTTTTCGACATTCGTCACAAGAGTCCAAAAGCCTGAAATCCTCAAACTCGAAGCCAGGGCCCACTGTGCATCCGACCAAGACGGCTTCACCAATGAGCTCTGCAGCTTGCCAAAAACCCTTCCGAACCACGTAGCAGTGGGGATAGTCAGGCCCTCCCAAACACGAGGTCCGAATCTGATCACTCCCCTCTTCCCATTCATGGAGAAGGAGTTTCTTTCCTTCATAAAGATGCCAAATTTCATCGCTTTCCACCCTATGGAAGCGACTGATCTCCCCTGCTGAAAGGGAAAAGTAAATGTGGGAGATCGCTCGTCTCTCTGTCCGTCCGTCAAAAGGCAATACCCTCTCGTCCGAGCGATGAATTTCCCGATAGACACCACCCTCCGGATGCTCCTTCAATCGCAAAGTGCTCCTCCAGCCCGGCATTTGGCAAGATTTTCATGCAACTCTGGACCTGTAAATAGCGAAACAATCCTCTTCCGGTCTTGCCAGAAATTGCCGATGAAATCACTCTCCCATCCATGTTTTCTCAGCGTCCGTTTTGCTTTGCCGTCCTCTCCCTGCTTTTTCCATTGGTTCTCTTTTCGCAGAGCACTACCAGTGATCTTCGTAAGCAAGTGGCTAGTCTCTCTCAAGACGTCAGTGCGCTTCAGGGACTCCTTGGAAGCCTGCGAATTGAAGTAGAGGACTTGAGACGCCAAAATCGACAACTTCAGGACGCGATCAGCCGTATGGCCGCCGCTCGCGCCGGAGACGCCGATATCCTCCGCCAGGTAGACGCTCGGATCGCTTCTTTGAAGGCAGAACTGCTGAAAGAAGACGCGGATAGTCGGCGTGAAGTCATCGCATCGGTAAAAAAACAAATCGATTCGCTGGCCTCACAAGTGGAGGAGGCTCTAAAGAAGACTTTAAGAGATTCTACTCCCCGTGCAGCAGCACCACCGCAACGGTCTTTCAGTGATGAGTATCCAACAAATGGAATCATGTATTTGGTTAAACCCGGAGACACCATCAGTGAAATCGCCAGCACAAATAAAAGTCGAGTGAATTGGATCCGCGACGCCAACAAAATCGCCGATGCCTCCCGCGACTTGAGGGCAGGAGACACGATTTTCGTTCCCCAGGCTGAGTGAACAAGACGTTGCACTCTCTACAGCAAGCTCTTCAATAGAAGGATGGCTAAAGCAAAGCCCAGGCTTGGAAGAGGTCTCAGCGGAATCTTGTCGAGTGGCTCAACGGAGAACTCGCCCACTGGGCAGGAAAGCGAATCGACGTCGGCTGGGGAGATCAACGTCGCGAAACCAGTCAAAGCGTCGCCTCCCAAACGACCTTTGCCTCCGGCACGCGGATATCAGGAAGTCCTTGTAAGTGAAGTTGTGCGCAGTCCTTACCAGCCAAGGAAGGAGATCCCCGCTGAGAAACTCGAAGATTTAGCAAAGAGTATTCAATCCGAGGGCTTGCTTCAACCGATCGTAGTCCGACCTTCCGGTGATGGATACGAATTGATTGCTGGAGAGCGGAGACTCAGGGCCTTTGAACTGTTGGATCTGCCAAAAATTCCCGCAAGGGTCATGCAAATCGGCGACGCGTCTTCTGCCGCCCTTGCCCTGATCGAGAATCTTCAGAGGGAACAATTGAATCCAGTAGAAGAGGCGCTCGGCTTTTCGAGTCTCATGAAGGATTTTGACCTCACTCAGGAGCAAACCGCTGAACGGGTTGGAAAGGGACGGACAACAGTCGCCAATTCGCTGCGACTCCTGCAGCTGAATCCGGAAATTCAGGGCTATCTTGGGAAAGGATTACTCTCAACCGGACATGCTAAAGTACTTCTAGGAATCGAGGACTCTTCCCTCCGCGGACTGATGGCGAGAAGAATCCTCAAGGAAGGTTTGAGCGTTCGCGATACAGAGAATCAGGTAAAGCGCCTAAAAGTCCGAAAGGCTGGAGGCACGAGTCCAACAGTCATTTCTTCCGGCGAGAACCAATCCGCGATCGAGGCTTTACAAAAAGATCTTGAGCACCATTTGCGCGCACCGATTCAGGTAAAACAGAACGGCAAGAGCGGTAGGATCGTAATCCAGTTCCAGGGAAACGACGATCTGGAGCGAATCTTGCAAACAATCGGGTTAAGGTAGGGAGTGCCGGGCGAACACTCCGGCCAGCGGTCCACGAGGACGTAGTCCCTCCCGCAGAATCAACGAACATCAATTCTCCATTTGGCCCGCTGATGGGTTACAATCAACTCTACGGTGTACTCCATATGGATTTTATCTTAATCTTAATCGTACTCATAATTCTATTTCCTGCGATTAAGATTATGAGCACGATTACGATTAAGAAGAAAACCCTGCAAAAAAACTGCACCCCCCCGCCTTGATGACCGTTTTTTTCTGGATTGACGAACTACAGGGAATCCCTCTTTTCTGTTCGTTTGACGCGAGCGTAGCTCAGTTGGTAGAGCACCACCTTGCCAAGGTGGATGTCGAGAGTTCGAACCTCTTCGCTCGCTCCAAATCACCAAAGGGAGCCGTAAAGACGAAGGGCTTTGGCGAGTTCCTTCGCGAAAAACGGTCCGCGATAGACCCACCCTGTGTATACCTGTATCAGGTGGGCCCCTGCATCGAGTTTTTCTCCGGCCGAGGCGGCATCCATAATCCCACCGACTCCGATCAAAGGCATACGGCCGCGAGTCTCCTGACCGATAAAACGTACCACTTCCGTTGCGCGGTGGCCGATAGGGCGACCGGAAAGTCCACCTTCTTGATAACGTCCACCTGAGAGTCCGTCACGGCCGAGGCTTGTATTCGCTGCGACGATTCCATCCGCACCGCACTCCTCAATTACCTCAAGAATTTCTCCGATCTGGTGGAAGTTTAAGTCGGGAGCGATCTTCACAAAAATCGGCGGGCCTTTGTCATCCCCACTCTCGTTTGCGGCCAACACTTCACCCAAAAGCTCACCCAGGAAACCCTTCGCCTGGAGATCTCTCAGACTCGGTGTGTTGGGACTGCTGACGTTCACCGTGAAGTAATCGGCATACTCCCTCAGATGACGCAAACAGGCCGTGTAGTCGTCCGCCGCTTGCCTGAGGGGCGTATCCCGGTTTTTCCCGATGTTGATGCCCACGACACACGATCTGGAGCCCTTGGCAGGGAGACGTCTCAGGCGATCCGCCATCGCCTCCATCCCTCCATTGTTGAATCCCATGCGGTTAATCAGAGCTTCCTCAGCAGGGTAGCGAAAGAGACGAGGGCGCGGATTTCCCGGCTGCGGTTTTGGGGTGACCGTTCCCACCTCTACGTGGCCAAAGCCCGTCGCCGCAGTGCCTAGAACAAACTCCGCATCCTTGTCCATCCCAGCGGCTAATCCCACCCGATTCGGAAACTCGATCCCCGCAACCACCACTGGTTTCAAACCTCCCTGGTTTCGCTTGGTCATGAACCGAGTCAAAGGTCCAAGACTTCCGCCTAGACGAAGAGCACTTCGACCAAGACTGTGAGCTTTTTCTGGATCCAGTTGAAAGATGAGAGGCCTCACCAATTTTTCGTAGAAGATATCCATTCGATCCCAGCAGCAGTTCAGCCATCCGATTCGGAAAGAATGGTTTCGGCAATCACTTTTGTGTTTGCATCCACGATAAAATTAATACGTCCAATTAATAATGTCACAGGCCAATCCAAAATTGAACTGGTGTATCGCCCGCCTCGGTAAAGACCTCAACTGGTGGGTGCAGGAGATCAGCGATGATATCCACTGGGATGTCGACGGACTCGGGATAATCGATCCTCGACAGATCGCTCATGTGATCGACCTTCTGGAACCTCTTCAGGAGTATAACCTTGATCCCCAGCTCTTTGAGAACGCTTTCTTCGGTTTTTCTATCGATAAAGAGGTCAAGGAAGGGCAGGTCCGTCTAATCCGGATGAGAACCTCCCTACTAGAAGCAGACGAGCCGGTGTTCGCTCTCCCGGATGTGATTGACGAAGAGAAAGGACCCTACGCTGATTTTATTGACCATATCACCCGGCTCAGGGTGAGAATGTTGAACGACCTTATAGAATTCAGCCAAAACCTAACCGTCGAAGAGCTGGAAGAGGAAATCCGGGAACAGCAAAACAGTGACTTACTGGAAGGTCGAGCGACTCACTCCTTCCAAGAGCTCACTTCTATTCTCGAGTATGTGCCCGAAGGTTACGAGTTGGAAGCGGACGAAGAGACCAAGAGTAGTTCCGAGGAGGAAGCGGTAAAGGATGGCTTTGACGAGCTGGAGAGTAGTGAAGAAGAGTCCATCGAGGAAGATGACACCATGCGCTGGGACGAGGAAGAAGAGGACGAGGAAGAGGAGAAGCCAAAGGAGTAAGTTCCCTTCGTGGACTATTTGGCAGATATCGACTTCGTCGAGCAAGTTTGGGCTGAATCCCTGGATGGGAAGACCGGCGAAGCCCGCAAATTCGCTGAGGCTAACAGTCGTTCCTCATTCGCAATCAGTGTTCCGACCAGCATCCGCCTACTTGCCTCATCCGGAGCCGAAAGTGAGGAGATCGTGGAGCGCTTTCTGAAGGCTTTTCCAGTCATCGGATTCGATGAGTCTTTGATCGCTAGAGCGGCAGCTTTTTTTCGCAGTCACGACGTGCCTTTGGAGACCGCAATCGAGGCGGCTGTCGCCAAAAACCATGGCCTTAAGATCTTAACCGGTTCCCCAAGCCGCTACTCGGCACTAAAGGGAATCTCGGTCGTGAACTTTCGGGATAGCGATGATTGAACGGCGGTGAGTCGGTACTCACTGCTTTGTGATTGAGTTCGAAGCCTTGCGATCCGAGTTCGGGCAATCCAAGTCTGATCCCATGAACTCTTCCATCGTAACATGTTTACTCGCGTTTATACCTCTGCGCTGAAACACACGGACGATAGTCAGAATGAGTATTTTTAGGTCGAGCCGCAAAGACACGTGATCCACGTACCAAACGTCCATCGCAAATCGTTCTTCCCATTCTACCTCATTTCGACCGTTGATCTGGGCCCATCCAGTGATTCCCGGGCGAACCTCCATCCGTCTCGCCTGCTCCTCTGTGTAACGATCCACGTAGGAAGGCAACAGCGGCCTCGGACCCACTAGACTCATCTTCCCAGAGACCACGTGAAACAGTTCCGGAATCTCATCCAGGCTGCTTGTCCGAAGAAAACGCCCGAACTTTCCCAGCCGTTGTTCATCCGACAAAACGGCCCCGTCCTTGTCACGCTTCTCCGCCATCGACCGAAACTTCACGAATCGAAAAAGCTCGCCCCTGATTCCCGGACGCTCCTGAAAAAAGAAAATCGGTCTTCCCAGAACAGCAAAAACTGCGCAAACCACGCAGACAAATAGGGGGATGAGAGCGACTAGAAGCACCGCTCCCAAGACTAAATCGAAAAGGCGCTTACCAAAACGTTGATAGATCATAGAATCCTCTCTGAGTACAGTTAGAGCTTTCCTAAGTTCAACAATCGGGACACCTGAACGAGATTCATAATCATAATCGTAATCGTAATCGCTTCGTGCTTCAGGAAATAGTCGAAAGATGTCAGGATTTCTGGTGGGTTGATCCGTATTTCTCCGGCTCTTCATGGACCCGGCTCTGTGAAGTGCTCCGAATTAGACCAAAAAGCATGGAAACAATGCGGACTGGATAAAAACCGTCCCTCCACTGGATCGACCTAGATTTAGGAATACTCCGTCCAGAGCCAAGCTCGGTTTTTAAGCAAAATCCAAATCAAAGCAATTGATCAAGGAGCCATATCAAATCGATAACGATTAAGCGTAGGATTACGATTAGGAGGTTGATGTGCCATTCCCGTTCCTACCCTCGTTGCCCTTTACAAAGACTTGCATCCTCTGTCTTTAACCGGATCTGTCGCAACCGTGATCGCCTAGGCGGTAATACTGGCATCCTTATACCCCGTCTGACGAACCGGACGGAAGGGGCGCATTAGCTTCCCCCCTTGGATCCCGCCCCTCTGCTATGTCCTCTAAATATCCTTCCATAATCGCATACTGCCCGGGACTATCTTCAGGATTCATTTTGGCCAAAACCTGCTCCAACCACTCTTTTGCCTCTCGAGTTCGTCCAAGATCCAACAATATTACGGCTCTCAGGCGCGCGTACAAGGCTCGATGATCCGGTTTTTCGTAAGCGATTTCATAATACTCTTGGGCTTCCTCAGGCTCATCCAAAACCGTCCAGTAGATGCGTGCTTTCTCGGCGGGAATTGCCGAGGACTCAGGGATAAACTCAGACGCCTCGCTCAGTAAATCTAATCCACGTTCTGCTTGTTGTCGGCGTATTCGCTTTTCCACCGAAGGAGGGGCCCGCTTATCCCGGCCCATCCTCCAAACCGGCATATCATACACAATCATCCGAGCCGTCTCGACCCAGAAATAAGGATAGTTCGGCTGCAGCCGGGTGACTGCTCTTGCCGTTGTCTCAGTCAAGCCATGATTCTTCTCCTGCCAGTAGTAATTCGCCCGCAGCCAGAGAAAATCCGCAGCCAATGCCCGCAAGCCACCGAGCGATCCTATCAAGACCGACTGCCCGAGACCATCTAGTTGGCTGAGGTCCTGCGCAGGCGGCTCAATCGCAGTCCGCAGAGGAACTGTCACTGCTCCCACAAGAAAGCTGATCAAAATGAGGACAAGTAGAGGGGGGAAACGCCACATAACCTCTTAAATCGAAATCGCGATCGAAATCATGTCTTGTAACCCAGGACCATCACAAAAAGGCAGGTGAAACTTTCGATTTCGATAGCGATTTGGATTTCGAATCTGAATCTGAGAAACGTCCCCTATCATCATACTCTACAACTCCCGCTTCTGGAAAAAACCGACCGCGATTCCCAAATACGCCACTGAATAGATTGCCGCATATCCAAGCACCTTCCAATAAGCCGGATCAAGAGACGGCTCGTTGAAGATCCTGAAATCGGGGAGGGCATAGGCGAAGAAAAACGCCAATGATCGCGAAAATAGGGTCTCTCCCTCCTGGTAAAAATCGACCGCCAGGTGGACCAAATGGGAGGCGAAGAACAGGGCGAATCCCATGGAGACCGTGTAACTAAACGACTGAGCAAAAGAGGCTACCGCAAATACCATACTGGCGAGGACGAAGAATTTGAAGACTTGGAAGAGGCCTGCTACCCATGCCTCCCCAAGAACGCCCTCCAGTGTCGCTCGATTGATCGAGGGATCATCCGTCAATGTTTGGCTTCGCCACCAGAGCAATGCACTCAGCAAGAGGAGCATCCCAAAAACGAAGACGAGAATCGGCGCAAGGGTTCCCAAGAACTTTCCGACCAAAAACTGGGACCGCGTCACAGGCCTCGCCAGAATCGGCAGAACCGTGCGCTGCTCGATCTCGCGAAAAAAGAGCTGGGCCCCGAGGGTAACGACCAAAATCGACCCGAACAACGAAATCGCCCCCTGCCCAAGATCGTTGATAAAGCGAATCTCCGCGGATCCAAAATGGAAATCGGTCAGAAAAAGCGACGCACCGATCAGCCCAGCCGCCAATAGACCGAAGATGGTAAACACCCGAGATAGCACCACCTCGGTCCAAGTATGCCGCGCGATCAGCCAAAGAGATTTAAGCCCCTTCATGAACCGCCCTCCCGATCGCCCTCCCGGACCAAATTCACAAACACCTCTTCCAAAGATCGTGCTGACTCTCTCCCCTCTTCCACGGACAAGCCCTCCTCCTCCGCTAGGCTGCGAGCGCGAGCAAGATCGTTAGAATTGCGGTAAACCAGAGAGGGCTTTTCGCGGCTGTCCTGAAGGAGGGACTCCATCGTCCCCTCAGCGAGCATTTTCCCACGATGAAGGATGGCCACGCGATCGCAGACCGTCTCCACCTGACTGAGAAGGTGAGAACACAAGAGCACCGTCTTACCCTCCGATTTCAGCAAACGGATCATATCGGTAATTTGCCTCGCCCCGATTGGATCTACCCCAGCCGTTGGCTCATCCAGAATGATCAAATCAGGATCATGAACCAACGCCTGCGCCAGGCCCAAACGCTGCAGCATCCCCTTCGAGTAGGTGCGGATCGGTCGCTTCTCTGCACCTTGCAGGCCAACCGTCTCGATCACCTTTTCGGTCCGCTTGTCCAAGTCGGCCCCTAACAGCCCAGAAAACCGGCCCATCGATTTCACCAAATTCTCCCCTGATAGGTAGCCGTAGAAGAAAGGAGCTTCCGGAACATATCCAATCCGCTTCCGCGACTCAGGAACCGAAGTCTTCCCACCGAAGACCAGGCACTCCCCTGAAGTCGGCCGCACCAGGTCGAGACAAATCTTGATCGTCGTGCTTTTGCCCGAACCATTCGGCCCAAGAAGGCCAAAGACCTCCCCTTGTCGTACCTCCAAATCCAATCCCTCGAGGGCGGTCACCGAAGAAATTCGAACCGCCCCGCTGCGAAACACCTTCCGGAGCTTTTTCAAGGTAATCGCACTTTCCATTGGTAAAAACGCTATCATCCCTCAGGAACTCAGGAAAAGCAGAAATCGATAAAGAGTGAGACCATTTCACCCGATCAGAGAGGAAATCTTTTCCCCTCCCCTCATATGGAACATTCCTGTCAATCCACGCAGTAGAGGTTCGCATGAATGAACATCGATGAAGACGATGATTGCTTCTCCATTTTTCTCTTAATCGTACTCGTAATCATAATCCTAATCGAAGATGCACAATCTGCTTTCCAACTCTGGTTTTAGAAACGGAAAGATCGGCTTCCTCGATCACTCCTTTTGAAGGACCACTCCCTAACAAAGCCGATTAAGATTATGAGCACGATTAGGATTACGATCGAGATCCTGAAATATCCATGTCAATCCATGCAAAAGTTCGTGGCATGGATGAACATGGATACACGCGGATGAGAGAATCGAAATCGAAATCGAATACTGACAGAGCCGATTAAGATTAAGACTGGGATTCCACAATCCTGAGAATCCATGCAAAAATCTTTCGGTAATCACTCCGAATCGGAGTCCCGGCCAAGTTGACAAATATCGGACCTGAAAAGCCTTATTGGTTTCGGTGGGACCGGGATCAAAACTGGACCGCTACGGCTTTCTGGTTTCGGACGTGTCCTCCAAAGCTCTCTAATACTCTAAACCCGTCCATTTTGAGTAAAGAAATGGGACAATTATGCTTGATAAAGATGACCAGGTTAATTACCGCTATTCTTGAAGTGGTTAGCTCTCGTCATAGTCTTGTAGGCACTTCGCTGATTGCCTTAGCGACCCTATTTTGGGTTTCTCCATCCAGTGGGAACATCAATCTGACTTACAATAACGTCACGGGGGATTTTCAGCTTTTGGAAACGGCTCCCACCGAACAGGGTCCAGGGATCAGACGGGTCAGCGTCTTTCAAATGCAGTATGGTTGGGATTTCGGCCTCCCATTTGTTGATCTTCTTTCTATTCGTAGTTTTTTACTCTCCCTCGATTCTGAGGTAAACCTATTTCAAGGGACTGCAGCGGGGGTCACCATCGACGAACTGTCATCAGGGACTGAAACCTCTGGATCAATCCTCGGCCTTCGGTTTGATCTAAGTGCGTCAGCACCGGTAACCGGTGGTCCTCTGAGCCTAACAGATCAATCTGGCACTGCAAGTGCGAGTCTTTGGACTCTTGGCTTGGGCACTTTCGTCGGTAACGCCCAGAATGGGACAAGCGGCACCACCACTGCCCCTTTTACCGTCACCGTAATTCCCGAGGCGGGTTCTTTCGCATTCGCTGCGGGTCTTTTCGGTCTGGCTGCTGTCGGACTCCGGCGCAGACGATCCGTACGATAACGTTCGTAAAGGACAGACAACCCGCCAGTGGGGTTCCTGGTCCCGTTGGTTACTAGAATTTCTTGGGATCGGTAACGGGTTGACCTGCTCCGCCTCGTTCCGAGTGCTGGCAAATGGGTTCACTGAGAGGCAGATGCAAAACGCAACTCTCACACAGAGGCGCAGGGCACCCAGAGCCACCGGTCTGCGTCTGGATGGATTCTTCTTTCATTCCCTTCTTCGTGCCTTTTGTGCTCTTTGCTGCGCCCATTCGGTTGCGTGTCGCTCCGCTCGAAAGTGGTGAGGTCGAGTTCCTTTTCTCTTCTGAACAGTGACGTTTAGATCATGGTAATCTGCCTCCCTGTGATTGGGAATCTGGGCCACTCAGGAATTCTACTTTCCCCCGTCCTCGGCCTACCGCCTGCCAGCGGTAGAACCTACAAAGTGCAAACTGGCACGCGGCGAGGGAGTCGAACCCCCAACCTCCTGATCCGTAGTCAGGTGCTCTATCCAATTGAGCTAGCCACGCTTCCTAGGAAACTTTTGAGAAAACCGAAGAAGGCCCCGATCTGTCAAGACTTCCGTCGAATACCCTAGGCAGAAAGATGCACTTTATCTGAAGCAATCTTTTTGGAGGGATATCGTCCTCGATGTCCGTGATCCGTCGCGTTAGCTTCGTAGTCTTGCCGATGATCCAATTCCTTGAGAAGGCTCATTCTGGCCTGCGAGTTCCGTTACCAGACGCGCGGCGCTTGAGAACAAACGCCCTCCATTTTTCTTTGGGACGATCACCAATGCCGAATCTAGTATCGCAGGAGAAAGCAGCAAACCAGTAAACTGGCATCGAAAAGGACGGACGACGCCTGCGTTTCAGAAATTCGTTTTTCCCAACGACCTCCCGAAATGCTCAACGCATCAACCGGCGACGGCGCGTCAGAGTCAACCCAACGGCAAGAAGACCGACCAAAACCCCGAAGGAACTAGGCTCGGGAACAATCGTAAATGTGAGAGGGGAAGTGGTAGGATTGGCTACCGTAGTGGGTTGACCCACGAAATCGCCTAACCCCGCCGTCCATAAACCGGATGCGACCGTGCCGCTCGAACCGTCAAAGATCAGAGGCCCTCCAGAACCAGGATCACTGGAAACAATTGCTCGGAAATCAACAGTAAGCGGATCCCCGCCAAAACCCATATCAGGAACAAACGAGACGATTGCCGGTGAGCCGGTGCCAGCCGTGCCCGCAAAAGCCCCGTCTGCAGTCAGACCGAGAGACAATAATCCCAACGAAACAAACAATGTTGTCTCACTAGGAAATGGATTATCAAACACCCACCGGTAATCCACCCTAGTAGTAATTCCGTCACCCGGTCCATTGTCGCTACCCCCAACGGTGTAGTCCCCAGTCACGTTGTTGTAGGTGATATTGATCATCGCCGACACCGGAGCCGAACCCAAAAAAGCCGCCGTTACAAACACCGCTGATACTTTGTAGATTTTCCACATCTTTCTCACAACGGGAGAGAGACTAGCAAGTTCTCTGCCGATGATCCATCAAAAAAACACTTATCGAAAGCACGGAGAAAACGAAGAATTCCACACGGCAGATGCACGGACTTCCTCTCTTTCTTAGTTCTTCGTGTCCTTCTTGGTGAAAATTAGCCTCTCCTATTTCATTGAACCGCTTCAATTTTCGATCCCTCCGCGTTTACGAATGGTTTCCCACCCTCTGTCACGGATGTACCGAACCGCGCCTTACGTCGCCGAGCGACGGCGGCGATTCAAAGTGAGTCCAAACGCGAGAAGACAGACCAAAACCTCTAAGGAACTAGGTTCGGGGACAATAGCAAAGGTAAGGGTAGAAGTCGTTGGATCTGCACCAGTCGGAGTAGGATCTCCCACAAACACTCCGAGTCCCGAAAACCATCGACTCGGAGCTACCGTGCCGCTCGAACCATCGAAACTCAAAACACCCCCGGCAACAGGATCGCCGGCCACAAGAGCCCTAAAAAGGACACTGACCGGATCCGAGCTCACACCATTTTGCGAAACGAAATTGGTGACCGTTTGACCCCCAGCTGTTCCGGCAAATGGACCATCATTATCTAATGCAGAAGTCAACGATGCCATAGAATTAAACAAAAAATTTGGCCCGTCGAATTCCCAAACGTAATCCACTCGGGGAGCACCCCCGTCACCCGGCCCATCATCGCTACCCGCAACCATATAATCCCCAGTTACATTGTTGTAGGTGATACTGATCATCGCACCCGCCGGGATCGTTGAGAAGAGGCCAGTAGCCAAGAAAAGAACTCACGCTTTGAAAATCATCTTAATTCTAAACATTAACATCGCTGCCTCCCGATCAACAACCAGCATTAGTCAAATCAAATCATTCTTTTGTCTCTCCACTCTCCTCGAGTCCAATTTAGGCCACGTGGCCTAGTCTACGGGATAAGCTCGTAACTTATGCAGGAGGGACCACCTAGAATGCCAGTTTAAGACCATTTGACCTCCGAATCATAATCCTACGCGTAATCGACTCTGCAAAACCTTACCCTCGCCTCGACCGCCTTCTCAGCAGGGCAAGGGACGCAGCCATGCCAAAGAGTAGGGCAAAGGAGGACGGTTCAGGAACCGGAACCGCCCTCGAAAAGATAAAGGTATCGTTAGAGCCATTCGTAGCGGTCCAAAGGGTTGTCCCCTCGGCGATATCCCCTGGCTCGGCATCTACGTCAGCGAGGGTCAGACCGTCGAAAAACATCGTATCACGGAAAGGATCGGCCGTGAGCTCTGTTGGGGCCAAGACGGATCCTTCTGTCACATGAACCTCCGACCACCAGAGACCCCCTTCAGCGAAACCCAGATGGTCATCATCCAACATAGGAAAAACCCCAGAGGAAGGCGAAGGAGCAGAAGGACCAAGAAATGAAGAGGACCCTACTGAAGGACCTATTGCCCTATAGTCATCAACCCCTGGCAGGATCACAACATCAGGGGTAAATTCCCCAAAGGAGTTCCAAAGATTACCATCCCAAGAAATCCCAGTGTTCGCAAGGTCGAGCGAACCGGAAAAACTCACGCGCAGGCCACCCGACTCTTCCACGAAGTGAACAGTCATAACCCCCATAACAGGGGACACTGAAAGACAAGCTACGATCCCAGTAAGGGTGGTTCTCGTGAGAGTATTTCGAAGTCCAACTAAAGCTGACATGAAGCTGAGCTAATCACACGCGGGAGAACCTGTCTACGATAGATAAAAAGAGGGGACAGGTTAGCAAAAATTTATCATTCTATCTAGAACTCCTGGGCTCCTAACGAACTCCCCGATTAGATTGAGAGCACAGAGTTTGAGACGGCTTCAGGATGGCGATCCCTCCCCTCAACAACCCCGTTTTAATACTACATCCCCCTACAATACAAACAAGAATCGGAAGAATAGGGGCTATCGCTTACAAATTTCCCTCAGGACATCTCAAGAACCTTACCCTCGCCTCGACCGCCTTCTCAGCAGAGCAAGAGAGGTAGCAAGGCCAAAGAGTAGGGCAAATGAGGACGGTTCAGGAACCGGAACGGTCCGCGAGAACACAAAGGTATCGCCAGTAACGTTGGCCGTCCAGAGTACCGTCCCTTCCGCGATGTCCCCAGGCTGAGCCCCGATATCGGTAAGGCTTTTACCGCCGAAAAACACGGTGTCACGGAAGGGATCCGCTGTGAGCTCCGTCGGTTCTAACTCCGTTCCGCCGGTCACATGTACAGCTGACCACCAGAGACCTCCGTCGTAAAACCCGAGAACGTTACTGTCTGGGGTAGGTAAAATCTGTGTCCCAAGGCCATCATCCGGAGTAAGGAATGTCGAGGAACCGATCGAAGGCCCTTCGTGGTCGTAGTCAAAAGCCCCCGGCAAAGTCACTCCTTGCGCAGTGAAAATCCCAGTCGTGTTTCGAAGTATTCCGTCCGAAAAAACCCCGGCACCTGTGAGGTCGAGCGAACCGGAAAAACTCACGCGCAGGCCACCCGACTCTTCCACGAAGTGAACCGTCATAACCCCCATAACAGGGGACACTGAAAGACTAGCTACGATCCCAGTAAGGGTGGTTCTCGTGAGAGTGTTTCGAAGTCGACCTAATACTGACATGAAGCCGAGGAAATCCCACGCGAGCAAACCAGTCTACGATAGATGAAAAGAGAAGACTAATTAGCAAAAATTTAGCATCCTATTCCAAAGTATTGTGTTCTTCACAAACTCCCGTTTCGAACAAGGGCTGTCGTCCGTTCTGGCCTTTGCTCGTAGGGTAGCAGTGGCCAGCTGATATCTCGGGTTAGCCTGGAAGCAATGCAGACAGGCAAAATCCCGCGGAAACTCTCACTGGAATGCGAGGGTCCATGATCCGCCGCCCGGCGCTTGAGGACAAGCGCCCTCCATATCCTTTGGGACTAGACCTGACATCGATTGAAATCGCACCCGAATCGAAACCAGATTGCATTCCCAATGACCGTGGCCATAGTCCCACCTCGATGAGTCTACCCAACCTACTGACGCTGTCACGGATCCCCTTTTTGTTCCTCATCGCAGTCTGCCTCTTTCTCCCGACCCCGGGACCGACCTTTGCCTTTGTCCTGTTCTTGGTGGCAGCGATCACGGATTGGGCAGACGGGTGGCTAGCCCGGAAAATGAACGAGATCTCCGACTTTGGTAAACTCATGGATTCCCTCGCGGACAAGATTCTGATGGTCGGGATGCTAGTCGTTCTCGTCTCGATTGATCTCTTGCCACCGTGGACCCTTTTTCTTGTTCTCTTAATAATCACCCGAGAGCTCTGGATCACCGGACTACGATTGGTTGCTGCAGCCCGTGGGATCGTTCTCGCAGCCGAAAGACTGGGAAAATACAAAACGGTATTTCAAATAGTCTCGATCGCTCTTTTGCTTCTTGCCCGAGCAGTCTCTATGGACTTCAGCGGAGGAGAATCGGCAGTGGCAAATTTTGTACATTCAGCGGGAGTTATTTGTTTCATTCTCGCAACAGCGCTAACCGTGGTTTCAGGAGCCGTATATCTCTGGAATTACCGGGGTCTGATGGCACCAGCGGGCAAGTAAGGGCGAGCTTGTGACGCAGGAGCGAAAGATCTTCTGGAGCCTGCTCCCTCGGTGGTTTGTTGTCGGCGCAACGACCTTCGGCCCTATTGGCCGTTTTAAAGCGCCCGGCACTTGGGGTTCTGCTGTCGGTGTGCTGGTCTTTACCCTACTGTTTGCCTATCTCCCCCCCGTTCCCTATCTGGTTCTCTGCGCCGTGCTCTTTTTTCTGGCCGTGCCTCTCTGCGGAGAAGCTGAGATCCGACTTGGCCAAAGAGATCCCGGATGCGTAGTCCTTGATGAATGCATCGCGGTGCCCGTCTGCTTTTTTGCGATACCTTTTCAACCAGGAGAAGCTACCTGGCCATGGATAGTCGCGGGCTTTCTACTGTTCCGTCTCTTCGACATCGCAAAGCCGTTCGGGATCAAAAAACTCCAGAATCTTCCCGGAGGATGGGGTGTTGTTGTCGATGATATTGCAGCTGCTTTAGCTGCTAACATTGTCCTTCAGTTGATCTACCATTTTTTCGCGTGAAGTCTCCAATTCGCTAGAGCAACTGTGTCTCAAACATGGCTTTCCAGAGAATAACGTGTTCACCCGCAACGCGGCCAACCTGGCATGCTCACCTTTCCGCTCGACCCCAAGTGATAGTCACCTATCCTCCTAAACTGCATGACTGAGAAGAACAATGAAGCGCCGCAGGACGACGTTCCACCCGAAGTTAAACGGAAAGCTGACCGTGCGATTTGGATTCTCTACATTGTCATGGCAATCCTCATCCTTTTGCCCTTCCTGATGCTGTTAGCCCGATAGAGGATTCGGGGAACAATCATACCGAGTTCTGTATAAGAGCCTACAGATTAACAACCCCAACCATGGAGGGAAGCCGTCTCGACTCGGCTAAGATCGTGACGGGTCGGTGTCCGCAACGCTTGGCAATCCAGATAATTGAACAGTCCGCAAGACGCTCACCCTCCAGAGACCCTATGGCTGAAACCGCGAACTGGCCACTCAAAGATCTTTTTAGAAACGAACTCCACTGACATCACATTAGTTCAGGAGGAATCCCTCGCAAAACCAAGAAAAACGCCCGTGCTGCCACGGGCGTTTGAAGGAAAATAGTTCCAAGAGTGATCTGATTATTCAAGCCAATCTCAAGGAGCAAAGTAAGGTGTGAGATCGATCGGATCAGTGACCTGAGGCTCTTCGTCAGGTTCGAGAAGGATCGGGTCAACTACCTGCGTTTCTCCATCGTCGGGCTCTATCGTATCAACAAGTGGCCCAAATCGTCTGACCAGCTGTCCCCGGAACCGCTCATCAAAGGGTAGATCCACAGCCAAAAGGAACTTCACGATCTCGATGACATCATCAGCGGAAACTACACCGTCGTCGTAAGCAATCATGATCTGATCCAACACCCTCTCTAGCCGACGGGCCAATGCCTGCTTTTGAGCGGCGGGCAGAGTATCAACAGCTCCCACGGTGATCCGGGGAACAGATGGGCTGGTTTCAGGAACGTCCGCTGGGTCGAGAACCTCAACCCCGTCTGGTCCAGCCCTTAGGACCTTGCCTGAAGGGAGATTCGCAAACTCAACATCCACCAACATGACGGATGCGGAGATGGCCCCGACCAAAACCATAGGAGTAAAATCCTCGCCTTCCGAATCCTGCGCCTGGGATTGAGACGCACCAAGTAGAAGAGCAGAGCAGACAATCGAAGAAGAAAAGAAGTGTTTCATGGCTCCCTTACTGTCTCCCGATCACGATTGCCTGTCAACGCCGATTTTCTTCTTTGATTTTCTCCAAAAACGCCTATCAGCTACCGAAAAACCTTGAAGACATACTTCCTCAAGCGGCTTCTCCTCGTGATTCCGACCCTGATCGGTGTCACTCTCGTTGTTTTTGCGATTACCCGTTTTCTTCCTGGGGGTCCCGTCGAGCAGGCAATCATGCAAGGCCAGATGGCCGACGGAGGCAGTGGCACGGGGCTCACAACTTCCTCCTCCGGCGTTGGCTTGACTCCGGGGCAGCTCGAACAAATCGAGGCCTACTACGGTTTCGACCGGCCATGGCTGCTTGCCTATTTCGAATGGCTGGGCCGGGTGCTTCGAGGCGATTTGGGAGACTCGTATCGCTATCAGACACCTGTCACAGAAATGATCTTCGAGAGGGTGCCCATCTCTGTTTACTACGGTCTGATTACCTTCGTCCTCACCTACGCAGTCTGTATCCCTCTCGGAATTCTAAAGACAATCAAGCATCGCTCGAAACTCGACAACGTAACCTCAGTGGTCGTCTTTGGGGGTTATGCTGTACCGGGATACGCGCTCGGTGCGATCCTCCTGGTCTATTTCGGTTTTGACTTAGAGTGGTTTCCAACCGGAGGTTTTGTGAGTGCAGACTTTCCAGACCTTTCCTTCTGGGGCCAAGTTGGTGATTTAGCGAAGCACTCGGTTCTCCCGTTGGCCTGTTACATGGTCGGTAGTTTCGCCTTTCTGACCCTTCTCATGAAAAACAGCCTTTTTGACAACCTTGCGGCAGACTACATGCGGACAGCCACCGAAAAGGGTCTTCCGTTCGGAAAAGGGGTTTTCCGGCACGCGCTTCGCAACTCCCTTATCCCGATCGCGACCAACTTTGGGAATGCGATTTCGATCTTTGTCGCCGGTTCCTTCCTGATCGAAAAGATTTTTTCAATCGAGGGAATGGGCCTGCTTGGCTACACGTCTCTAATCGAGAGGGATTACCCAGTCGTTATGGGAATACTCCTAATCTCTTCCATTCTTCTACTTATTGGAAACATTTTGTCGGATATGCTCGTTGCCGCGGTAGATCCCCGGATCCGATTTGATTAGCAGATGAATCCAATTACCCGCAAAAGACTCCAGCGATTCCGAAGCATCAAGCGGGGTTATTGGTCGTTTCTCCTCCTCTTAGGTATCATTTTTCTCTCCGCGGTTGCAGAGCTTTGGATCAACAATCGAGCTCTCATCGTTTCCTATGAGGGAAAACTGTATTTTCCTACTTATGGTGCTGAATTTACGGGCCAAACGTTTGGCGAATCCTATCTCTATGAGGCTAACTACCGCGAGCTAAAGAAGAAATTTGCGGAGCCTGGTAACCCCAACTGGGTCCTTATGCCGCTCGTGCCGTATGGTCCGAATGAATCGGTCTACCAAGATGGATCCTTTCCGCCCTATCCTCCCTCTTTTCAGTTGGAGCACTACTTAGGCACCGATCCACTGGGCAGAGATATTCTCGCCCGTTTGGTTTATGGGTTTCGGATCGCACTCGGCTTCTCACTTGCGCTCATGGCCTTTACCTACCTGCTGGCTATTTTTCTCGGATGTGCGATGGGCTATTTCGGTTCATGGGTGGATCTTCTGGGGCAACGACTCATGGAGATTTGGTCAAATATTCCCTTCCTTTATATCGTCATTATCCTCGCCTCTACCATTCCGGCAGCGGTAGGAGCCAACTTTCGCATCGGCGCCCTTTTGTTCGTGATGGTTATTTTCAACTGGGTTGGGATGGCCCAGTATATGAGGACAGCCACCTTTAAGGAGAAAACCAGAGATTATGTAGCTGCTGCCCGATTGATTGGAACCAGCCCGCTGCAAATTATCCGCCGTCATCTTCTTCCAAACACTCTTTCGATAGTGGTCACTTTTATTCCCTTCACGATTGTCTCTGGTATTACATCCCTGACGGCCCTCGACTTCCTTGGATTCGGAATTCCACCGCCAACGGCGAGCTGGGGTGAGTTACTACAACAGGGAACTCAGCGACTCGACGCCCCATGGATCGTTAGCTCCACCTTCTTTGGAATGGTAGCGGTCTTAGTCCTAGTCACCTTTGTCGGAGAAGCTATTCGAGAGGCCTTCGATCCCAAGAAATTCTCGTTCTACCGTTAGTTATGCCAAATTCGGTATTAAACCTCTTTCTGGAGGTAAGCGACCACCCCATCTGCGAACCGCTCTACAGCTGAAGGAGGAACTAGAGGTTCAGCGTGATGAAAGGTGAGGCAAAGCCGATCTCCCACCGTGCTGGCGGTAATCAAAATTCCTAAGTGACCCGGACGTACCGAGGCCGCAAACCAAAATCCATCCACGGAAGAAGATGCTTGGGGGTCAGGTCCGAGATTGGAGAGGCCCAATGAATATTCAAAGCTGTCTCGTTCCGGATCCAAGAAAGAACCCACCGCCTGACTCAGCACTTCAGGAGCAAAATCGGGTGGCCCGGTAATCGCTGAAGTTAGGGACACACTCAATTGCCGTTCCAGCACTGCCGCATCCGATGTCGCTTCCGCGTCACCTCCACATCCGAAATACACTAAAGCATTGCCGATGTAACAACCCATCGTCTCGTCAGGGACGCGCGGTTTCACACGCCGGCGAACGCTAACTGGTAGGATGAGTGCATTTTTCTCAGGAAAGTTCGGCAAATCGCTGGATACCCTCGCGACTGCTTCCATGAGTATGCTGTTCAGCTTTACCCCCCTGTTATGAGCCTGAGTAAGGAGTAACGCACAACCAATCTCCCTCAGAAACACCCGACTACGACGTTTGGGGAGGGCCACCCGACGATGAAATCGCCATGGCTCCATTCCTTCGGGCGGAGGCAAAGCCGCAGAAAAGTTCTTCGCCGTTGAAGCCATCATTTCCTCCACGCTCGGTGTTAGTGCCTGTTCCCCCTCACTGCTCCCGTTCCCACAACTCCCTTCGAGGACTTCGTTGAGAAGACTACGAAGAGCCGTTCCATCTGCAATCGCATGATGGACCTTCAAAAATACATGTGGCTTCTCCCCTTCGCGGGTCAGAAAAAACTCAAAGGGTGGCCGATCTGCTTGCAGAGGGGTATCGAGCAACTCCTCAAACCACAATGCAGGATGGATCGCTTTTTCGATTACCGTTGGCGCTTCCCAATCAGTCCTCTCGGAAAAACAAAGCCTGCCTTGATGGTCACGCACGATCTCACAACGCAGTAGAAGGTGGCGCGAAAGCATCTTCTGAAGGGCTCGATTCAACTGGTCGACGTTGGGGACGTCATTTAGGCGTGCCGCAGCGACAGTCACCAAGCCGCCGTCCAGCTTGGTGTGAAAATCCGCAAGGAACGCTTCCGCGAAACCAAGAGTCCGCATCTCTACTCGAGATAGAGGAGTCGATCGCATTGGTCACAACGAACGACCTTGAAATCCTGAACAGCAGCATACACCTCATTGCTCACACGCAAGTGACAACCACCGCACTTTTGATCCTCGAGCGGAACAACGACCGGGGGCCGCTTGATCTGTTTCCAGAGCGAATCGTAAATCATCAGAAGGTCCGTCTCTACGAGAGCCCTACGCTCTTCCACCTCGCTCTTCATTCCGTCCAATTTTCCGCGGAAATGCTGCTCGTCCTCGTCAATTTTAGTGAGCGTTTGCTGAAGGCGACCCACCACCTTCGCGGATTCGGCCTCTTTCCCGGTGAGAACAACCTTTTCCTCTTCAATTTGATCCAGAAGACGGATTTCTGCCTCCTCGATTTCATCAATCTGATTCTCGAGGTTCTGAATCTCGTGATTCAACGCTTCATACTCTTCATTTTTCTTCACCTCCAGCTGCTGGTTTTTCAGTTTCCTGATTTTTTCGTCAGCAGCCTCTGTATCTGCTTCCATCCGCTCACCCGAAACTTCGAACTCCTTAATCTTCGATCGCAACTCATCGACTTCGGATTCGACCGAACGGATCTCACTCTCGACCCTTATTCGTTCTTCGGGGAAAGACTGGAGAGACAAAAGAGCCTTGCGCAAATCGAGGTCCTTAGCCTGCAGCGCTAGAAGAGCGGTCATTTCATTGCTCGGCATCTTCGGTTGATCCTTGGATAGCACTGACAGTCCGTCGAGAACTTTCGGATCTTGCGACCCTATGTTCTTTCTGCCCTTTGCTGACGTTTCCATTCATAGAGTAGGAGCGCCCCCGATACGGACACGTTAAGAGAATCAATTCCTTTCTCCATCGGTATTCGAAGCCCGGTTATCCATTCGTGGTCCCACTCGTTTGAGAGCCCGAAATGCTCTTCCCCAAGAACGATCACCGGATCGCTCGGCCAATTCGCCTCCCAAAAAATTTGCTCAGAATTTTTGTCGGCGGCAAAAACCGTCAAAGTACTTTGACCTAACAAATTGATCAACTCGCTCGCCGTTGAAGTCCAGCCGGGCAGACGGAAAACCAGACCCCGGGACGCTCGGATAACCTGCGGGCTCTCAAAGTCGACAGCCGGGTCACACAGCACAACGCCCGCCGCACCCACCGCATAGCAAGTCCGGATCAACGCACCAAGATTTCCAGGCTTTTCGATACGATTCGCGACAATTAGCGGACCACCGGGGTCAACTGGTATTGAAAAAGCGCGATCCGGTGTGCGGGCAACTGCAATGATTCCGTCGGGATTCTCTCTGACGGACACTTTCTCTAGAACCGCCTCAGAAACTCGACGCCACTCAACCTGATTCTCGTTCAATTTCTCCTGCCATTCACTCAAGGGTCCTTCTTCGAGCGATGAAGAAAGGAGGACCTCCTCAATGAATATCTTCCCTGTAATGGCCTGATCCAATTCATACCCTCCGTCGATCAGGAATCTCCCCGCTTGCCTTCTCCGCCGGCCCGAACGCAGTTTCGCCCAGTCGCGTACTCTCGGATTAGCTGGACTCTCGATCGGATCCAGAACGTTTCGCATTTGTCTGTTTCTCCAAATAGGCCTGACTTCCCTTGGGTGGGAAAAACGAAAGGATAAGGTAAAAAATCACTCCGCAACAGATCGCGCTATCCGCTACATTGAAGGCTGGCCACCGATACGGGGGTATGCCGAGAAAAGCGATTCCCGGTAAATGGACGTCCAAAAAATCGACGACGTGATGGTAGATGATGCGATCCAACAGGTTACCCACAATACCTCCAACGATCAGCCCGAAAGCGACCTGCATGACCGGAAGGGTGAGCTCTAGTGATCGTCGAAAACAGTAAATAGCCACCAGAGCTCCGATAGCCACAAGGATCAAGACAGACCGATAACCACTCAAGAGCCCCCAAGCAGCCCCCTCGTTCCCAATGTGGACCAACTGGAAAAAACCGGGGATAATTACGATGGGGGACTCCCCTCCCGGCCCTCCATTCGGGAAATAAGTCGGGAAAGGCAGGATGGCATCGATCCAAGCTTTGGTCGCCTGGTCAAACACCAGCACCGCACCAGCCAGAACCCAAAACAGGCGGTAGGCTCGCAGGTTAGCCAACATCGATAGCAGCGCCGGAGAGTCTTCGACAAATCCCGAGTCGAATCGCCAAATCCGACCAGAACTCCGTGCTACTGATCCGACTCACAATGCAACTGGTTCAAAGCCGTTATTCGTCGTCGTCATCGGCTACAACAGGCGAGTCTTCCCCGTCAAATCCTTGAATTCCGGCTTTTTGAACCTTTCGGACACGCCCTCTTTCGACCTCAATCTGTCCTTCTACAGAGTAGCGGGTGAACGGGACCGCCTTCAACCGGTCACGACTGATGGCTTTACCCGTAATCTCGCAGACCCCATAAGCGCCCTCCCGAATACGGCGGATTGCTTCGTCAATTTCGTAGAGGGCCTCCTGCTCACTCGACACCATACTGAGAGCAAAATCCCGGTCAAAACTATCAGTTCCGGCATCCGCCATGTGCTGTCCGTAACTGGAGAGGTCACCGGAGTCCTCTTTATTTGAGCGGTTTAGGGTCTCTTCAGAATGACGATTCAAGCCTTCTGCGACTTCGTCATGCAACTTTACGAGAGCCCGGAAGTAAGAAATGAATTTTTTGGGAACACCCTCCTCAGAGCTCTGACTTGGCTCCGGAGCACTCGTCGTCGCCATAGGATCGAATCCTAAAAGGTCTGCCACAGAAGCAGCTCCAAAGGACTGTTTGGCCCGGGTCGGAGACTGCACCTCCTTCACAGCTGCCTTTACCGGTTTCTCGGCAGCTTTCTTCTTGGGTTTCTCGTCCACGTCGGGAGGAGCGGACTTACGGTTCTTGAGATAGCTCCTGAGATCCTCCAAATTGAAAACCACCGGCTGACCTTTTCGAGCCTCCTCCTCACCCGTCTTCGGACCCCGGCGTTTCAGGGCCTCTGTCACCCGACGGGTAACCTCTTCGACTCCTACTGTCGATTCCGATTCCTCTGCCTTTTCTTTCTCCTTGGCTACCTTTTTTCTAGCAACAGCCTTCTTCTTCGCACTTTTCACTGCGATCTTCTTCGTGGCAGATTTCTTACCGACACTCTTCTTCGGCACAGTTTTCTTCGAGACGGCTTTCTTCGTCACGCCTCTTTTAGCGACCGTCTTTTTAGTCGATTTGGTAGCCCTTTTCGCAGCTGCCTTTTTCGCAACTTTCTTCGCTACCTTCTTTGCAGAGACTTTCTTCGTAACAGTTTTCTTTTTCGTAGGCATGGATCAAAGGGATTTCAGCAAATCAAAACGGCGTATTGTTCAAACTGTGGATGGATTTTCGCGGAGAATTTCTTCCAATGCTTCCGCACAACGCTCGGATACCTCTCCCCACTGTTCGGTAGCCACCAAACGGGGAACCCACCTCCAGGTTCGTGGACACTTGACCCCATCGGCATGGGACGCCTCCACCGATAGCACGCCTTCGTTCGGCAACAATTCCACGGCAGAAACAATAAACAGCTCCGGAAGAAATTTCTCGAACTCTCGAAGAAGACGAAAATCCTCCGAATTTTCGTCTCCCGAAATAACTACTTTGGCATCCAAGCTTGAGGCGATCTCTTTCGCCTTACGCTTTTCCTCCAAAGCGTCGTTTACATACGTTGACTTGAAACGGAGAACTTTCTCCACATCCGCTGCAGAGGAATCGCTTTCTCGAGCAAGGGAAATCTCTGGCCAACCCGCAAGCTGCACCGGATCTCCACCATACTCCGACCGGTCATGCAGGAAAGAATAGGCCTCATCCGCGGTGAAGGAAAGAACTGGGTTTAAAATACGACAAAGCGCATCGCAAATCCTGAACAATACGGTCTGAGACGACCTTCGCAATGGATTCGAGGGAGCCAAAGTGTAGAGCCGATCCTTGAGAATATCGTGGTAAGTCGCTGATAAAGTCTGGGCGCAGAAGCGGCTGATCTCCTGATACACACGGTGAAAGGCAAACTCCTCGTACGCTCTCTCTACGGTCTGGACCAAAGCAGAAAGTCTCGCCAGTGCCCATCGGTCCAACGGGTCCAATGACTCTTCACCCACCCAGTCTAGCTCTGGGTTGAAGTCAAAGAGGTTTCCAATTTGGAATCGAAGAGTGTTCCGAATGTTTCGGTAGGTTTGGGAGACGTTTTTCAAGATCTCCCCAGACACAGGAATATCGTTTCGGTAATCTTCACTGCTGATCCACAAGCGAACGATGTCCGCACCGAATTCATTGACAAAACTGTCCGCCGTCTGGGGCTTGCCATCACTTTTCGAGATTTTGCGTCCATCCTGTCCAACCACAAAGCCATGCGTAAGGATTTTCCGGTATGGGGGAGACCCATCTGCAATCATGCTTGTCCAGAGCGAGGACTGGAACCAGCCACGATGTTGATCGCTTCCTTCAATGTAAAGATCAGCAGGCCAAGACATATTCCTTTCCTTGAGCACCGCCCGATGGCTGCAACCGGAATCGATCCACACGTCGAGAGTGTCGCGACCGGGTCGTAGGTCGGCAGGATCCCAGCCTTCCGGAAGATCCATCGACGCAAGGATTTCCTCAGCACTCTCTTCGAACCAAAAATTGCAACCTTCGGATTCTACCCGCTTTGCGATGCTCCCAATGACCTCTGCGTCAATAAAAGGAGTTCCCTGGTCATCGAAGAAGGCAGGAATTGGAACTCCCCAGGTGCGCTGCCTGCTGATACACCAGTCGGGCCGGGACTCGACCGCTCCGCGGATCCGATTTTCTCCCCACGCGGGTTCCCATTGGACACTTCCAATAGCATCAAGAGCCTTTGACCGAAGTCCATCCCGATCCAGAGCGACAAACCATTGGTCCATCGCCCGGAACACCACTGGAGTCTTCGATCGCCAACAGTGGGGGTAGGAATGCTCGTGCGGCTCGTTTGCAAGGAGAACCTTTTTTTCGGAGAGAATCTTCAGCACGCCGTCATTCGCCTCTGACCGGCCATTCCGTTCCAAAACGGATTTCCCGACAAGCTCCAGAGGGACTCTTCCATCATCCAAATACCTTCCGCTATCGTCCAACGGTGAGTAGACCTCGAGGCTATTTTGCAGACCAACGACATAGTCGTCGATTCCATGTCCCGGGGCGAGGTGCACACAGCCCGTGCCGGTAGTGGCTGTCACATACTCTGCCGAAACCATCGGCGATGGACGGTCAATGAACGGATGGCGAGCTTCGCGGCCCGCGAGCTTTGCCCCCTCAACGGATTCCTCCACTGAGTAGTCCTTCCATCCGCAGGCATTCGCCACTTCACTTACCAGCGATTCCGCTATCCAGAAACTCTTCTCGCCCACTCGGACCCGGGCGTAGGAGAGACGAGGATGCACGGCAATCGCTAGGTTTGCCGGAAGAGTCCACGGCGTAGTGGTCCAGATGACTACGGATTCACTGTCAGTGATCGGAAAAGAGACGTAGATCGCGGGACTTACATGATCCTTATATTCGATCTCTGCCTCCGCGAGAGCAGTTCGGCAAGGAATCGACCAGTAGACAGGTTTTTTGCTTCTGTAGACCAAATCCTTCCGAACAAATTCGGAAAAAGTCCTCAGGATACCTGCCTCGTAAACCGGATTCATCGTGCGGTACTCGTTTGCCCAATCCGCCTGAACACCGAGCCGGATAAACTGTCCCCTCTGTTTTTCGATGAATTCCCGGCTAAACTCTGCGCAAGCCTCCCGCATTTCGGTAGGACCCAGCTCGCGCCCAGCCTCCTTCATAGAGCGGGCCACTTTGTGTTCGATTGGCAGACCGTGGCAGTCCCATCCAGGAATGTAGGGGGCCCGCCTGCCCTTCATGGATTGAAATCGAACAATTCCGTCCTTCAGGACCTTGTTTAAAGCCGTTC
Source organism: Verrucomicrobiota bacterium (assembly GCA_038744685.1). Taxonomy (NCBI): domain Bacteria; kingdom Pseudomonadati; phylum Verrucomicrobiota; species Verrucomicrobiota bacterium. Next base: position 38,729 of record JBCDMB010000009.1, on the reverse strand, counting down.
CTATGTGAACATCGCCATTGGTGAATGGCGGACCGTCATGAAGCAAAAACTCGTCGAGTGCGTCGGCGTTTTTTTTCTGCATCGACCCATAGAGATCGACCTTTTGCCAATGAGTGACCCGCTCCGGCTCGCGCTGAACCAAACCCGCTCTCATAGGAAAGTCGGTCTGGGGCAGGTTTAGCGTCTCTTTTAAGGAATTCACGGGTCGCAGGTTTTGGCGAAAAGCGCGAGAGTTTGGAGCTTTCAGACGGGCAGTCAAGCGAACACCGTAAAGGTTGGATGCACCGAAACCGACCCTCTGGGATCTTTTGGGATGGTCACTAAGGATCCTTCCCGCTCGGTCATTTTTTCAGATGAAGACTTTTCCCTCCATGTTGTCTCCCCTTACCCTGATGGGGAAATGGACCGTTTTTCGTTTAAGATCGTTTCTAACGACAGAACCACGGCTGCAAGGGTAGGCCAACTGGTGACCCCACACGGCGCGATCGAAACACCTAACTTTATCTTCTGTGCGACCAAAGCAGCCATCAAAGGGGTTCCCATCGATCAGGTTCGCGAGGCAGGGGCCGACATCATTTTATCAAACACTTATCATCTCCTCCTCCAGCCCGGACCCGAACTGGTCGCTCGCCACGGGGGTCTTCACCAGATGACAGGATGGAACGGTCCCATGCTCACGGATTCGGGAGGTTTCCAGATCTTCAGCATTGGGCACGGATGGATCGCCGATGAAATCAAAGGGCGTCGAAAAATCGGTGCTGAAGGTCCTGGGGTAAAAATTTCTGAAGAAGGGGCCCGTTTTCGTTCCTACGTGGACGGGAGGGAGATTTTGCTCACTCCCGAAAGTTCCATTCAAACACAGAGACAACTGGGAGCCGATTTCATTCTCGTTCTCGACGAATGCACCCCATTTCACGTCGATCGGGAGTACACTTCTCGCTCAATGGAAATGAGCCACCGCTGGGCTGTCCGCAGTCGTGCGGAATTTGACCGAAATAACGATGAAACACAGGCGCTCTACGGAATTGTTCAGGGCGGCGTGTATGAAGACCTCCGCCGGGAAAGTGCAGAATTCGTTGCCCATCAACCATTTTTTGGCCAGGCGATCGGTGGCTCTCTCGGATCAGACAAAAGCCAAATGGTCGAAGTGGCAGGCTGGGCGCGAAAGCATCTTCGAGACGATCGGCCAACCCACCTGCTGGGCATTGGAGGGCTGACCGATCTTTGGGAAGGAGCCGCCCTCGGGATCGACACCTTCGACTGCGTCCACCCCACCCGTCTCGCTCGTCATGGAGGAGCCCTATGCGTCCCCTGGGAGAATGAGGGCCGCGAACACCTGAATCTCAAGAACTCCCGATTCCGGGAGGATTTAAGACCACTCGACGAACGGCTCCCTCCCTCTGCCTCACGCAATTTCTCCCGGGCCTACATCCATCATTTGCTCAAAGCCGGTGAATCCCTGGGCGGACAACTCCTCGCTATCCACAACATTGCCTTTATGTCATGGATGGCGGGGGAGATCAGGCGTTCAATTCGGGAGGGGAGGTTCAAGTCAGAGATGAAGCGATGGACGACGCACCAATAAGCCGATCGTTGAAATCTGCCTTGCGAAAAATGCACTCTCATTGAGCAGAAAAGCTTTACGCTGTGGAATTTTTCTCCAACCATCTTCGCTATGCGTTTTGATCATCGACTTTTGTGGGGAGTTTCGCTCCTCATCTTGCTTTCCGCCTGCTCCCCGAAGCCCGAGATGGATCCAAGCGCCACCGTTGTCGGGTCCCCTACTCGCCCCGAAGACGACTTCGTTCCAAATGAAAACCCTTTTCCACTAGTCGATCCAGGAGGATACAATGAAGATCTTTTCAATGAGGGTTTAGTCGAAAGAGATCCCAATTTTGATATCCTGAACGGCAATCAGGTGCGAGGGGTTTTCCCTACGATCTATTTTGACTTTGACCAGAGCTTCGTCCGCCCGGTGGACCGTTCTGCTCTCGATGGAGTTGCCGATTCTATGCGGGCAGCACCTGGAGATTATCTCCTGATCGAGGGATACTGTGATTGGAAAGGCACCACGGAATACAACCTGGCACTCGGTGATCGGCGGGCCACCAGTGTCAAAGACTACCTCGTGAGCCTAGGAATTGAACCGACTCGCATCGAAATCCTTTCCAAGGGTGATCTGGAAGCTGTTCCCGACGCAGGAGCAGACGGACGCGCACTCGATCGGAGAGCCGAATTGGTGATCGTTCGAGCGAATTAGCCTCAGGAGAGAGGGCGCCCATCGGTCCCTGAAAGATGGCGAACGTTTAACTTTGAATCCTAAACGATCACTATCGAATTGACTGAAATCAGGAAGTAAGATATATCTTACCTAATGGTCACAAAGGTTTCGAGTAAAGGACAAATCGTGCTTCCAAAGGCGTTGCGGGAAGAAGCGAACATTTCCGAAGGTGATGAGCTGGAGGTTGGCTTAGCCTCTGGATTTGTGGTCTTGCGTAAACCGGAACCACTCGATCCTACTACCGTCCGGCGCCTGCTTCGAAAGGCGCAAAAGTCGTCGGAGATTTCAGAGGAAGATCAGGATGCCGTCGACCGGGCGATCCAGCGGGTGCGAAGTCGTGCATCGTAGTGATGCGTGTGGTGTTCGACACCAATGTGGTCGTCAGTGCCTGCTTCTGGCGGGGAGCACCCCTTAACTGTCTGCAATTGTGGGCAGAACGGCAGATTGAGTGTGCAATTACTCCACACTTGCTTGCTGAGTATGAAGAAACCTACGAAGAGCTTTGTTTACAATACCCGGAAAGGGAACCCATACCGTGGGTCGATTTGTTGCGAGCGAGTGCTCCCATGGTTTTTCCGGTCGAGCGTGCCACGGGAGCCACTCCAGATCCTTTCGATGAAATGGTTCTCGAATGCGCGCTCGCTGCCAAGGCAGACGTGCTCTTGAGCGGAGACAAAGAGCACCTCCAACCGCTAAAAGAGTTTCGAGGTATCCCGATCCTCAGTCCGGCAAACTTCCTGCGGCGAGATAAGTTCTGAAGAAAAGGGATAGCGAACATTCAACTTTGAACGCTAAACGTCCAAATTTGAAAGGGACATTATTCTGGGTTTAACGTTGGAAGTTGAAGGTTAAAAGTTCGCTATCGCACCGATCCAGACCAAACCTCACAGGCGGATGGTCTTGGCCTCAAGTCCTTCGAGAAACAAGGCGTAGGTAGAAGCGATCCCTTCATCCAGAGAAATTTCTGGAGCCCATCCCGTTTCCCGGATTCGAGTAATATCTGTCAACTTCCTCGGCGTGCCATCTGGCTTGGATGGATCGAAACGCAGCTCTCCTCCGAAGCCTACCACCGCGGCCACCTTTTCGGCGAGTTCCCGGATCGAGCAGTCCACGCCCGTTCCGACATTCACCCAGTTGGGTGGATTCTCCAAGGAGATCAGGTGCAGAACCGCTGAAGCTAGATCGTCGACATGAAGAAGCTCGCGAAGCGGCTTTCCTGTTCCCCAGACCGTTACCGATGAGTCTCCTGCTTCCTTCGCTTCATGGAAACGGCGGATCAAACCCGGGAGCACATGGGAGTTTTTCGGGTGATAGTTGTCACCGGGTCCGTAGAGGTTAGTCGGCATGGCCGAATGGAAAAGGACTCCGTATTGCTTCCGATAAAACTCGCAAAGCTTAAGAACCGCGATCTTTGCCAGCGCGTAACCCTCATTTGTTTTCTCCAGAGGTGAAGTCAGCAGAGCCTCCTCCTGCATCGGCTGGGGAGCCTCTCGCGGGTAGATGCAAGTGCTTCCAAGATTCAATAGTCGCCCGACTCCTGCACTGTAGGATCCATGCACCAGGTTTAAACCCATCGCGAGGTTCTCTTGGAGAAACTCGGCTGGGTAGGTGTCGTTTGCATGAATGCCTCCGACTCTTGCGGCCGCATTAATGACCAACTCGGGCCGAATCTCCTGAAGAAAATCCTCGGTCTCACTCTGCCGACAAAGGTCGAGCTCTCCGCGGGTTGCGGTCCGGATATTCGAAAATCCTTCCGCTTTGAGCCTCCTCAGAACGGCACTACCGACCATCCCACGATGGCCAGCTACAAAAATCTTTGAGTCCCGATTCACCATGCCGATCAGTAACCCCTTTTGGCCACCTTTTCAAAATCGGCTCGAGCCATCATGCGAGCGAGTTCAGCAAACTTGGTCGTTGGTTCCCACCCGAGCTTTTCCCTTGCTTTCGCAGGGTCTCCAATCAGTAGGTCGACCTCAGCCGGACGAAAATAGGCGGGATCAATTGAGACCCTTTTCTCTCCGGATTGCTGATCGTATCCAACTTCTTCGGCTCCGGTGCCTTTCCACTCAATGGCGATGCCCAATTCGGAGAACGACTCCTCAACAAATTCGCGGACCGTATGTGTCTCATTTGTCGCAAGGACGAAATCATCCGGCTCATCCTGTTGAAGGATTCGCCACATCCCCTCGACATACTCTGGTGCGTAGCCCCAGTCCCTCTTCGCATCGAGGTTTCCGAGTCGTAGGGTCTCTTGAAGCCCATGAGCAATGCGGGCGGCGGCCCTAGTAATCTTGCGCGTGACGAAAGTCTCCCCCCGCCGAGGTGACTCGTGGTTAAAAAGAATTCCATTGGAAGCGTGGATCCCATACGACTCCCGATAATTCACGATGATCCAAAACCCATAGAGCTTCGCTACGCCATAGGGGGACCGAGGATAAAACGGCGTTTTTTCCGTCTGCGGAACTCCCTGCACTTTTCCATACAATTCGCTGGTGGAGGCTTGATAGAACCTCGTCTTCAGCCCGGTTTCCTTGATGCCGTCGAGAAAACGGAGGGTTCCAATAGCATCAACCTCTGCAGTGTATTCCGGAACTTCAAAGGATACCTTTACATGGCTCTGAGCCCCTAGATTGTAAATCTCATCCGGCTGCACCTTCTCGAGCAAACGATTCAGATTACTGGAGTCGGTTAAATCGCCATGATGAAGAAAAAGGCTTTTTCCATTGATCTCTGGGTCATTGAAAAGATGGTCGATGCGGCCCGTGTTGAAAGAACTCGACCGGCGGATCATTCCGTGAACCTCGTATCCTTTCTCGAGCAGAAGCTCTGCAAGATAGGATCCGTCCTGCCCGGTTATACCTGTTAAAAGTGCCTTTTTTTTCGCCATAAACTCTACCCTCTATCCAATTCATGATTTCGATGGCGAGGAAATTTGCTACCTTCTCTCGTCCCCAATCAGTTGTTTCGGCATTTCGTTAGCGGACAATCGCTCAATCTTCGCTCCGACCGAACGGAGTTTCTCGTCCATTCGGTCATAACCCCGGTCGAGGTGGTAGACCCGCTGGATCCAAGTCTCCCCTTTGGCGACAAGTCCTGCCAGAACCAGTGCCGCACTCGCCCGCAAGTCTGAAGCCATGACCGGTGCTCCAGACAGCCGACTCACTCCCTTGATGATACAGGAAGCTCCTTCAATTGAGAGGTGGGCCCCCATCCGTTGAAGCTCAGGGACATGCATAAAACGGTTGGGATACACCCGTTCTGTCAAAACACTGATTCCCTCCGTGACCGAAAGTAGCGTGCAAAGCTGCGCCTGGAGATCCGTTGGAAATCCGGGATGGGGAAGAGTAATCAAGTCAACCGGCCGAAGAGTCTGAGTTCGCTCAACGCTCCAAACACCATCCGAGAATGAAAACTCCACCCCGATCTCTTCCATCTTATCGACAAAAGCGCCTAACATCGACGGTGGAGATCCACAAACCTTGAGGTCAGCATTCAACAAACCACCCGCTATTAAGAACGTCCCCGTCTCTATGCGGTCACTAATTACCGTAAAATCGGCGCCCGAAAGAGAAGGTACTCCTTCGACAGTGAGGGTAGGTCCGCCAATTCCTTCAATCTTCGCTCCCATCTGAGTGAGAAACTTGCATAAATCTACGACTTCAGGTTCACAAGCGGCACACTCTATTCTCGTTTCGCCTGAAGCCGTCACCGCGGCCATGAGAACATTCGCCGTCCCAAGAACCGTGCTACCATAGCGCCCCCCCAGAAAGACACTACCGCCCGCGCGCTCCCGTCCATCCACCTCCAGGTAGCCCCCGTTAACCTCAACCGTGCATCCCAATTTCCTAAGCCCCTTGATGTGTAAATCGATCGGCCTCGGGCCTATCACACACCCGCCAGGCATCGAGACTCTTGCTGTTCCGAGTCTTCCCACCATAGCCCCTAGAAGACAGATCGACGCTCTCATCTTTCGAACCAACTCGTAGGGTGCGCTAGGCGAGACATCCGTGGATTGGATTCGCCAAACACCTCCTCCTTCGTTCGATACGCGCGCCCCTACTTCTTCCAGAATGCGCGCCATAAAATGCACGTCGCTTAGATCAGGAACGTTGCGGATCACGCACTCCTGATCCGTCAGCAAACAAGCTGCAAAAACCGGAAGAACGGAATTTTTCGCACCGCCTACCCGAACCTCTCCTTGGAGAGCCCGGCCGCCTTCGATCCGAATTACGTCCATGACTCCGGAAAGTCAGGAAACTCTGTCAGGCTGTTCTTTATCGAAATCGCTGGGTCGCCGCTGCTTGCGGGCATTCCGCATATCTCTTACCGAGCCCTTGGAATACCTCTCAGAGGAGTTAGCAGTCAGGGATTCGACTTCCGACATGACTTCGATCACCGGTTGAGGAGTCTTTACAGGAGATTTGTCTTTCTGTTTCGTTCGGCGGTTGCGGGTTCTTTTTTCACTCGAACGAGATCTTTCTGCAGACCCACTTTCGTCCCTTCCGGAAGACTTTCGTTTTACTGCGTTTGTTCGGGTTCTACCCGAACCGTCGGATTGACCGCTGGTTTTCGTCGAAGGACGATTGTAACGGGCAGCTACGTCAGGCGTAGATACAGGTGGATACTCTTTAGTCTCATCCACGGCGGGATGAAGATTCTGGCGCGAACCACGCCCCTGGGATTCACCGTTTAATTTCTTTCTCTTTCGCCTACGCCGAGGACGATTAACCTCTCCATGGGCCTCCCGTTTTTGAACCTTTCCCACTTGCTGATCCTGCCGACTACTGGATCGCTTTGGCCCTCGTCCAGACTTTCTCCGACTACCGCCATTCTCCCGCAGCGAAGAGGATCTACCCGAAGGATTAGCACCATTCTTATTATTTGCCGAAGACCGACTTCCCGAGCTCCCGAACAAGAAGCGCACAAAATCGCTGACCATCCCAAGAAAAGACTCTTCCTTCAACGGTTCCGAAGCTTGCTTCCTCTTTCGAACCGTCCGCTTCTGTTTTCTGCGGACTCCGTCGGAAGCAGGCGTTCTCTCAGGCAGTTTTTCTTCGAACTTCGGTCCATTCCCCGGCCGATACAACTCACCATCGGGTTGTGGCCTCGGAGATGGGGCATTTTCAAAGTCAGGCATACCGAGAATCGTGATTGAGACACCCTCTCAGTCTCAAGAAAAATCGTAGACGGCACGAGCAACGACATAAGTGCGCTCTCCGCAGCCAGACTCTCGTCGATCCGTAAGATCATCTCCCCCGCGGACGCAGAATTCCCTCACTCAAAAGCCATTGCTGATCGCAGGCCTCAGCGAACGCAGGGTTATGAGTTACCAGCACTAGAGACACTCGCTCCTCGCTCACTAGAGCAAAAAGAAGCTCCATTGTCTCCTTACCCGTTTTTTCATCCAGATTGCCCGTGGGTTCGTCAGCAAAGAGAACTCGTGGAGAATTCAAAATCGCCCTTGCGACAGCCACTCTCTGACGTTCTCCACCCGACATTTGACTAGGCAACTGACGCTCTCTACCGCCCAATCCAACACGGTCCAGGAGTGCTCTCCCCCTTTCCTTTAGTTCACCATCCAACTTTCCGGAAATTCTTGCTGCCAAAAGGACATTCTCCAGGGCCGTCATTTCTCCTACCAGGTGGTAAGCCTGGAAGACCAATCCCATTCGAAGCGCTCGCACTCTCGCAAGCCGACGCGCATCCAAAGACCGAATGGAAACACCATCCCAAAGGATTTCGCCTTCATCTGCTCTTTCCAAACCCGCGAACAGATTCAGAAGTGTCGACTTTCCCGACCCGGATTCTCCTCTGATACTGGCAGAAACTCCTGCATCTAACGCAAAATCAAACCCACGCAGCACCTTCAGCCGCGAACCCGGAAGCTGAAAAGATTTCTTTAGGCCACGGGCCTCCAGGACTGGACCATTCTCACTCACTACGCAACGCATCTGCGGGTTGAAGACGTGACGCACGCCAGGCCGGGATCAAACCGGCTAGCGTAGATACCGCCATCGAGAAAACCGTCACGATGACAAAGTCCGAAACAATGTAATGGACCGGTATGTAAGAAAAACCATAGGCATCGATGAGCGCCTGACCCCTGCCTGTCATTTCCGCAAACGTCGCTAAGATCCATTCCCGATACCGGAGACAGCCCAGAGCCCCCAACACGCCAAGAACCGTTCCGACCGTCCCAATCAAGAACCCCTGCAAACAGAAGCACACACCAATCTGAAAACGCGTGGCACCCATCGCCGATAAGAGACCTATCTCCCTAGTCTTACGGATGACCGACATCATGAGGGAAACCGCGATGGAAAACGACGCCACAAGGACGATAAAAATCATGATGAAGAACAACATCGTCTTCTCGAGGCGCAGAACAAAGAGGAAGTCCTCATTCATATCCATCCATGTCCGCGCAAACAAGTGATCGGCCATCTCTGCATTCAAAGTAGCTGCGAAAGGCTGAGAATCAGTCCCCTCTGCTAGCTCCAATGTGATTCCGTGGACGCTCTCGCCGAGCCCATACAGTTCCTGCATCGTTCGCAGCGTCACTAGAATGGTATTCCCGTCCACTTCATTCCAGCCCGTTTCGAAAACTCCGGCCACCCTCAATCCGATGGGAAGGATGATCTCATCATCCTTCATCCGATCCAGCATCAACGGGGTATAAACATCCACCTCCGATCCGACGGATGCCCCCAACTGCCAGGCCACTCCAGAGCTCAGAAACACAGATCGGTCATCCAGGTCTTCCAATGCTCCTTCCATCAGAAATTCTTCGACCGGTAATACGCTCGGACCCTTTTCCATCTCCAAACCCCAAACATAAGGAAACAAAGGTCGATTGATGGCTTGGATCATTACTACCCCTTCCGCAAAAGGTGCTGCAGAGGCCACCTCTTCTTTCTCCTCCAGCTCCGCTACTACCTCACGCCAGTTTCCGATTAAACCGGTGGAATGAATCCGGATATCTCCATTCGTTTTCTCCAGGCTACTTCGGATATCGTTAACAAACCCGTTCATGACGCTCTGCACGATGAGGAGGACAGCTACCCCGAGCGCGACCCCGATGATCGAGATCAGCGCCGCGAAAGACAAAAGCCTCCGCGAAGGAAAAATCTGCTTCAAAGCAGCGTAGAGATACCAAGCCACCGCAAAACGCTAGAGTCGCTCACACGACAAACCAAGTGAGATTCTTCAAAAAAAATGTAGTTTTTGCTTTACTTAACTAAATAGTCATCTATCCACTCCAATCATGGGACGAACCAGTAACGCCAAAAATCAACTTCTCGATGCCATGGTCGACTTGATGTGGTCGCGCAGCTACGGCTCGCTCACCATCGATCAGATCTGTGAGAAGGCAGAGGTCAAAAAGGGGAGCTTCTACTATTTTTTCGAATCGAAGCTCGCCCTAGCTATCGCCGCGATGGACCACATTTGGAACAACCTCCGACCAAGCTTGGATGAAATGTTCTCTTCGTCCCGCCCCCCGCTAGAACGCCTCGCTGCTCAAATGGAGGTGGCTTATAACAAGACTATGGCGGTTGCCGAAGAGGAAGGACGGGTCCTTGGATGCCCTTTTTTCAATATCGGTGCAGAGATTTCTACTGTGGAACCGGAGCTGATCGAAAAAGTGAACAGCCTTCTCGCTCGCTACACTCGTTACTTCGAAACCGCTTTACGGGACGCAAAGGCGGAAGGCGCAATCCCCGAAATGGATATCAGTGAGGCGGCCCGTATTCTCTTCAACCTGTACGAGGGCATGCTTACCCAGGCACGGATGAAAAATGACGTCGATATCCTCAGAGATCTCCCGACCGCTGCCGCACGAATCCTCAAGCTGGAGAGTTTGTCTTCTCCGGTAAATGTCTAAAACATTTCTGGTATTTTTTACTAAATAGTTAACTACTATGGATCTAACCTTTTAGAACTGCGCTTTTCAACCCGGAAGAACAAGTGTTTCAACGAAACAATCAACAAACCGATAAACCGCGGCGCTAATTGCCGCACCAGAAAAAACCTACAATGATAACACTAGAAAACAAAATCGCACTCGTGACGGGTGGCACCAGCGGCATTGGCCGCGAAGCCGCCATCTCTCTCTCCAAGGCTGGAGCCAAGGTGGTCGTATCCGGTCGCCGGGAAACTGAAGGCCTCGAAACCATCGATTTGGTGAAAAAGGCAGGTGGCGACGGGATCTTCGTCCAAGGCAACATCACCGATGACGAACACGTCAGAGCCCTAGTCGAAACTACACTCGATCAATACGGACGTCTGGATATCGCTTTTAACAACGCCGGTGTCGAATGGGCTGGCCCTCTTGAAGACGCAGATGAAGCCGCCTATCGCCACACGTTCGACATCAATGTGTGGGGCGTCCTCAATTCAATGAAACATGAGATCCCCGCCATGCTGAAAAATGGAGGCGGCTCAATCATCAATACATCCAGCATCGCCGGGCACATTGGTATGGCACAAGTTAGTATCTATATTGCCTCTAAACACGCCGTCGAAGGCCTGACAAAATCCGTGGCACTTGAATACGCAGGGCAGGGAATTCGAGTCAACGCAGTCTCACCCGGCGCTATCGAAACTCCAATGGTGGATCGCTTTGCCGGAGAAGAAGGGGAACAACGCGATTATCTAAAGGCGCTTCACCCTCTAGGTCGCATGGGACAAGTAAAAGAAATCGCCGATGCGGTTGTCTTTCTCGCATCAGACAACGCCAGTTTCATCACTGGAGAATCCCTGAAAATTGACGGCGGCTGGACCGCTCAGTGACGATCAAGACAGAGCCAACCTACAACCAAAAAGAACCGTGACCACAAAAGCACTTCTCACGCCCACAACAATCGGAGACCTCTCTCTGCGAAACCGAGTGGTCCTTGCACCGATGACCCGGACCCGAGCCGATTCAGACGGGACACCAAACGAGCTCATGGCCGAGTACTACGGACAGAGAGCGAGCGCCGGACTCGTAATCGCCGAAGCAACCGCCGTCGCCGCTGACGGAATCTCCTGGATGGGGATGCCCGGGGCGTTTGAAGGTAAGCATATCAAGGGCTGGCGCAGAATCGTCGATGCGGTTCACGAAAAAGGGGGAACGATCTTCCTCCAGATCTGGCACCCTGGGCGAGCCACTCATAGCTCAATCAACGATGGGAAGCAGCCTGTCGCCCCCTCCGCGGTTCGGCTGGAAGGTGATCAAATCCACACTCCGAACGGAAAGCAGAACTACGAGGTTCCCCGCACTCTCGAAACAGGCGAGATTCCTGGCATCGTCGGCCTATTCAAAGCCGCGGCGGAGCGAGCCAAGGCTGCTGGGTTTGATGGGATTGAAGTGCATGCAGCAAATGGCTATCTGATCGACCAATTCCTTCAATCGAAGACCAATCACCGGACTGACGAATACGGTGGGAGCATCGAAAAACGTTATCGCTTTCTTCGCGAAATTGTTGATGCGGTGCTCGAGGTTTTTCCGGCGAACCGGGTAGGCGTTCGTCTCGCACCCAATGGTGCTTTCGATGACATGGGCTCCCCCGACTTTCGGGAACAGTTCACCTACGTGGCCTCAAGACTCAACGAGTACGGACTTGCCTACCTCCATGTAATGGACGGTCTTGCCTTTGGTTTTCACGAGCTCGGAGATCCAATGACTCTCAAGGAGTTTCGCAATGTCTTCACGGGTCCAATCATCGGGAATTGCGGATACACTGCAGAGACGGCTGAGACTGCAATCGCCTCGGGTGATGCAGACCTCATCGCTTTTGGCCGGCCCTACATTAGCAATCCGGACTTGGTGGAACGGTTCGCGTCTGGTCTTTCCTTAGCAGAAGATGCACCGGTGCAGGTCTGGTATGGCACTGGTGGGGCGGAGGGCTATACAGATTTTGCGCAGGCAAGCTAAACCGACTCTCAAGAAACAGCAGAACTTCGAATGAACTCCTTGAACAAGTCATTCACATCAATGCAGATGGATTAGTTCATACTTGCGTCTCACGGGGGATTGGGAAATCACGTTCGATTCCTAATGATGAAAGCTCAAGTTTTCTTAGTCCTCCTCCTTCTCACCCTGAGGGTGCCTCTCCTTCACGCAGACGTAGTTACGCTGAAAAACGGTGATCGGCTTTCCGGCAAAATTCTCGAGGAATCGGCGGCGGGCATTAAACTGGAATCCCCAATCTTCGGGATCATTGATATTCCTGGAACCGCCGTAGCAGAGACGGCGAAGGACCTCGAAAAAGAGCCCGAGCCTGAGCCTCCAGCACCCGAGGAAACAGTTTCAGAACACTTTTGGAAGGAAATCACTAGTGCCATTTTTCCTGAAGGTTTCCATGGCGAGATCATTATCGGCTATGACTACTCCGAGTCTTCTGACGTGCAAAGCGGAGTCGATCTCAGGCTCAAAGGAAAATACGAATCTGGCAAACATACGGTAAATGCCGAAACTTTCTATGTCTACACGCGGAAGAAAGATGAAGATGGAAATGTGAGTAGGCCCAAAGACCGATATGGACTAAACGCCGCCTATGATTATGATATCCGTGAGCCTTATTTTTTACGGGCCTCCAACAAGTTCCTCGTTGACCGGGTGAAGGCGATCGACCTGCAAAACGATATCAATGGGCTTTTCGGATGGAGAGTCTTTAGCGAGGAGGATTGGGACCTCGACCTCGCGTTTGGCCCCGGTGCCCGTTATCTCGATACAACGTCTTCTGAAGGAACTTGGGATCCTCTTCTTACTTTTCAGCAAGACTCATTCTACCAATTCAATGACTTGGTCCGCTTTGACCAGCTCTTCGATTACTCGTTTGACCCTACGGACTCGAGTTCCTACAGCCTACTCTTCGAGGTTTCGGCATCCGTACGTCTGACTCCTTTTGCCGAGCCAAAGGTTATTTATCGTAACTCTTACGATTCTACCGTAGGCGAAGGCGGAATCAGGCGGGAGCAGTCACTGATTGTAGCACTGGCAGTACCGTTTTAGGCCAGGTAGAAGAGAACTCCTCCCCCTCAACAAGCCCACAGACGACAAGCTAACGTTTGGCCAACAATTCAACGAAACCGTTCAGCTGCCCTCAAAGGCCAAACTGTTCCATCCTTTGGGATTTTTCCGCTTTGCGGTGGTGATTCCTTCCGCAGTTCGTAGCTTTGCCTCATGACTACTGAGACAGCACTTGAGGATCTACGTTCTGCTCTCGGCGAGCGAGTTCGAACGGATGAGGAGTCTCTCTACCGAAATTCTTTCGATGGTATGCGTCTCGCGTTCGATCACGACGCTGACATCCAGGTCGATCACCCAGATCAGGTTCAAACCATTCTGCGGCTCGCCAACCACCATCACATTCCTATCACTGTCCGTGGATCAGGCAGTTCGCTTACCGGCTCTGCAAGCCCAGCCTGCGGTGGATGGGTGATTCTTCTCGATCACCTGAGAAACCTTTCGATAGACCCAACCAACCGATTTGCTCATGCCGAGCCGGGTGTGATCGTGCAAGACTTGCAAGCGAAGGCCCTCGAAGAGGGGCTATTTTATCCTCCAGATCCCTCTTCACTTAAATACTGCACCGTCGGCGGAAACATAGCCTGTAACGCAGGTGGCATGAGGTGTGTGAAATACGGTGTGACGAGGGATTATGTAGTGGCCCTAGAAGGCTTTCTTCCAACGGGGGAAGCAGTCACTTTTGGGCGGAATGTCCGCAAATTTGCGACCGGATACAATCTTCGTGACCTCTGGGTCGGAAGCGAAGGAACCCTCGGAGTAGTAACCAAGGCCACTCTTCGCCTCATCCGCGCACCCGAGGCTAGCTGGAGTCTGATTGCCGCATTCCCAACCGAGCGGCTCTCTCTAGAGGCGGTTCAGAGCCTTTGCAATAGTGGAATCGAACCATCGATTGTCGAGTTTCTTGACATACCCAGCGTCACTGGCGCGGAGGCCTCATTTCAAAGACCTATTTTTGAGGGCATGCCGGGGAGGAGCCTTCTCCTGATCCAGATAGACGGGAGCAGCGAGGAGGTCGATCGGTCAAGCGACCAACTTTTGAAATGGGCACAAAAGCACGCCGAGGCATTTCGACCTGCTCCGAATGAGGAATCTGCCGAGGAACTTTGGGAGATCCGGAGAGCCTGTTCTGGGGCAATGTTTGAATTGGGCGATAGCAAGCTCAATGAAGACGTCGTAGTTCCCCTCCATCGACAAGTCGACCTAATCGATGCGGTTCAAAAGATCCGGGACGAACATAGGATCAGCGTAGCTGTTTTTGGGCATGCAGGTGATGGAAACCTACACGTCAACATTATGCATCACCGCGAGGACTCAGCCGAATCCGAGAGGGCACGGCAAGGTCTGGGCGAGCTCATGGAAGAGGTAATTGAACTCGGTGGTGCTATCAGTGGCGAACACGGCGTAGGACTCGCAAAGTCTCCTTTTCTTCGCCTGCAATTGAGCGAGGCAGAAATCAGCGCGATGAAAAAAATAAAGAACGCACTCGACCCGAATAACATCCTTAATCCAGGAAAGATCTTCGAGCCCTACGAGGTTTGGAACCAAGAAAAAGAAAACTATCGGTTTCCCTGGGATCGACGCTAACGTAGCGCCCTCGTGTTTTTATTCTGGCTTCGAAAACTCATCTCTTCGTTCCTTTACCCACCAACCTTTCTCCTGCTGGTGGCCCTGCTAGGAGCTGTTTTACTACTATTCCAAAAAGCAAAGAGGACAGCCTTTATGCTGTTGCTGGGAAGCCTCGCACTTCTCTTTCTACTTTCAATCCCCGCATTTCAGAAACCGTTTCTTCGATACGCGGAATCGGGGTCTGCCAGCCCGATCCCGGCAAAACAAACATCCGCACCCATAGTCGTTCTCGGGGCTGGAACACGGTATATCGAGGGTGGCTCCTCCTCCCAAAGCCTAGGGTCTACAGCGATCGCAAGATGCGTAGAGGGAATTCAACTCGCTCGCCAGATGCCTTCAGTCCCTCTCATTTTCACGGGCGGTCAGATTGGGGCAAGACCCCCTTCGTCAACAGATATGGCTTCTCTTGCTATCGATCTCGGAGTTGACCCATCCCGGATTATCACATTTAGCGACCCCACATCGACCGCCGAGGAAGCGCGACGAACATTTGAACAAATCGGACCCGCTACGATTTACCTCGTAACGTCCGCTTTGCATCTACCTAGAGCCGTTGAGCTATTCAAAAAAGAGGGGCTCGATCCAATACCCGTTCCTTGCGACTTTCTAGTCGACGATTCAGCGGTTGGCTTCCTCGACTTTCTTCCGAGTGCGGAAGCCTGGGGGAATTGGCAAAAGCTTTTCCACGAAGTCTACGGGCGAATTTGGATTCGTATCGCAAACTAAAAAAACTCCTCGTCAACGAATACGTTCCCTCGCTAGAAGCCTCACCTTATGCGCATCCGTTCGTTTCAAGGTTTACGGCCATCCTCAGAGTTCGTTGAAGAAGTCGTATCACTTCCCTACGATGTTGTTTCTACGGAAGAAGCACGTCAACTAGCCGAGGGTAAGCCCAACAGTATGCTCCATGTAGTCAGGGCGGAGATCGGTTTTCCGGACAATCAGGATCCCTATGCGGACGAAGTGTATAACAAGGCGGTTGAAAATTTCGAAGGTCTTCAAAACAGAGGGGCTCTCATACGGGAAACTGAACCATGCCTGTATCTCTATCGCCAGAAAATGGGGGATCACGAACAGACCGGAATCATGGCATTGAGCCACGTTGACGAGTATGTTGCAGGAAAAATCAAACGGCATGAACGCACGAGGCCAGTGAAGGAGAACGATCGCACTCGGCTCACGAAAGAGATGGGGGCGAATGCCGGGCCCGTGTTCTTAACCTTCAAGGATGATTCTAGAATTCATTCGCTTGTCGACGCTCACAGAACTGAGAAGCCGATTTATGACCTGGTAGCTCCTGACGGTATTAGCCACACCATCTGGAGAATCCCGTCGGGAACCGAGTTTGTCGAGGCGTTCAAAAGCGTGCCCAGTTTTTACGTTGCAGATGGCCACCATCGAGCCGCCAGCGCAGCGAGGGTCGCGAGTGAAGCAAAAGAGGAAAACCCTCATCATACTGGAGAAGAGGATTACAACTGGTTTCTAACGGTTCTCTTTCCAGCGTCTGAACTGAAGATCCTCGCTTACAACCGGCTGGTCACGGATTTAAATGGTCTTTCTGAGGAGGAGGTTCTACAGCAAATCGCAAGTATCGCACCGGTTCGTAGCGGCGTTGATGGAGTTCCACCCGAGCCGCGCGAAATCCGGTTTTTTCTTTCTGGAATGTGGCATGGTATTCGTTTGGAGCCTGAGGATGGAGCGAGTGTAGTTTCGTCACTGGATGTTAGCCTGCTCCAGGATAAAATTCTCAACCCGATTCTCGGAATCAATGATCCCCGGACCGATGAAAGGATTGATTTTGTCGGAGGAATCCGCGGAACGAAATTTCTCGAAGATAAAGTCGATCAAGGCAGTGCCGCAATCGCGTTTAGCCTCTACCCAGTCCTTATCGAGCAGCTCATGGAGATCGCGGATGTAGACGAAATCATGCCACCGAAGAGCACCTGGTTTGAACCAAAGCTTCGTTCAGGCTTCGCGATCCACACGTTTAAATAGAGTACAAGAGCGAGAAACCGAGTCAGCCACCCCGAACTCAGCCCATAGTGTTCCTAACTTGACGCAGAGTCATGAAGAACGTCTGGAATTCCCCACATTTTAGGCCGAATTCAGGAAGATTTGATTGTTATGGCAGGATGGGAAAAAGAGGCTGATTTCCCAAGAAAACCAGTGGTCACATACATCCGATCAAGACACATCCAAGATCCATCCAACCCGGTAACTCTATGAATTTTAGTCTCATTGACACTTCTTTAACCGATTGCTTTTCTCTGACTAATGGAAGGTTCTGAGTTTACCCTGGAGTTTGAAAAGCCATTACGGGATCTAGAGGCGCAGCTCCGGCAACTGCAGGAAACATCCGAGCAGAGCAACATGGATGTTTCGGAGGAAATCTCGGCAATCGAACGGAAAATTGAGCGAACAAAGCGCGAAGTCTACTCGGGCCTGACAGTCTGGCAGAAGGTTCAATTAGCCCGGCATCCGAAGCGCCCTACGTCGTTGGATTATATCGGGTTTCTTCTCAAAGGATTCGAGGAGATCCATGGCGACCGGCTCTTCAAAGACGACCCTGCATTTGTCGGTGGCCCCGCATTCTTTAATGGAAGACCGGTCATGGTCATCGGCCAACAAAAGGGCCGCGATACAAAAGGCAATTTGCGACGAAACTTCGGGTGTCCTCACCCCGAAGGATACAGGAAGGCACTGCGCCTGATGCGAATGGCCGATAAGTTCGGGATGCCGATCATCTCACTAATAGACACCCCTGGGGCGTTTCCGGGAATCGGTGCCGAAGAGCGTCACGTCGCCGAAGCGATCGCAGTCAACATTAGGGAAATGAGTCTTTTTGAGGTTCCGATCATAGCGGTGGTGATTGGTGAGGGAGGATCGGGAGGTGCTCTCGGGGTAGCTCTGGCAGATTCGGTTCTGATTCTCGAAAATGCCTACTATTCGGTGATCTCTCCCGAAGGCTGTGCGGCTATTCTTTGGAAGGACCGGAAATTTGCTCCCGAAGCCGCCGAGGCTCTCGGACTAAGTAGTGATTCCCTTTTGGAGCATGGAGTAGTCGATGAGGTGATCGAGGAGCCATTCGGCGGTGCTCAATCTGGGCCCCAAGAAACGGCGGACCGTCTGCGTGCAGCACTCTTAAAACATCTTTCCCGGCTGACTCGGATGAAGCCGGCCAACTTAATCCAACACCGCTACAACCGTTTTCGAAAGCTTGGAGTATACTCGGAAAGCTAGCCTTCCCGAAACCTCGTGAAAACCCTTCTCCTCACCAATGAATACCCGCCGAATGTCTATGGCGGAGCGGGTGTCCATGTCGATTACCTTAGCCGACATCTTGCGAATCAAGTAGAAGTTGAAGTCCGATGCTTCGGCGATCAAAGTTCTGAACAACCGGGTTTGAAAGTGCGGGGTTTTTCAGGAATTTCCGGCAATTCGAATTTCCCCGAAAACTTGACCGCAGTTTTTGATTCAGCGACTCGCTGCCTCGGCTTCAATGAAGCTGGTATCGATGCCGATCTGGTTCACTGTCACACTTGGTACACCCACCTCGGTGGAATCTTTGCGAAACTCAACTATGGCATTCCACTGGTGGTCACCATTCACTCTCTGGAACCACTTCGTCCATGGAAACGAGAACAATTGGGAGGTGGATACGATTTTTCCATGTGGGTGGAGAAAACCGCTATTGAGATGGCGGACGCAATCATAGCGGTGTCCAGAGGCACTCGTGATGACGTCCTTCGCAATTTCAATGTGGATCCCGCCAAGATCCGTGTGATCTACAACGGAATCGATACAGACGAGTACCGCAAAGTCGACTCGCCTGAAGTCTTGATCAGGAATGGTATCGATCCCAACACTCCCTTTGTCCTCTTCGTAGGACGCATCACACGCCAGAAAGGTATCATTCATTTGGTCAATGCGATTCGCTATTTTGATCCGGGAATTCAAGTAGTGCTTTGTGCTGGAGCTCCCGACACTCCTGAAATCGGATCGGAGATGAAAGAGGCAGTGAGCCGGGCCTCTCGCGAACGCAATCAAGTTGTGTGGATCGAAAGAATGCTGCCGCGAGATGAGATGATCTCTATTTATTCACATGCGAAGCTTTTCTGCTGTCCCTCGATCTACGAACCATTTGGCATCATTAACCTTGAAGCCATGGCGTGTGAAACACCCGTTGTCGCGTCGGCCGTAGGTGGAATTCCCGAAGTAGTCGTCCACGGAGAAACGGGCCATCTTGTGCCTCTCGCCCAAGAGGAAGAGGCACCCTTCAATCCTCGCGACCCCGATTCCTACTCCCGGGATCTCGCACGCCCAATCAATCGTATCATGAGCGATGATGAGCTCTGCGTTAGGTTTGCCCATGCCGGCCGGAAACGGGCCGAATCAACTTTTAGTTGGAAAGCGATCGCCCAAGAAACCGCCGACCTCTACGGCTCTCTTCTCAAGTAGGTAACGATGAGCAACTCACAAATTCCCTCTCACGGATCAAGCCGTGCGGTGATAGAGGCCATCGAACCTTCTGTCGACCAAGGGGAATTCCCGGTCAAATCCGTTATTGGGGAGGCAGTGGTGGTTTCAGCGAATGTCTTTGCTGATGGACACGATACGATCTTTGCAGTTGCCCGATTACGAAAGCAGGGAGACGAAAATTGGATCGAAACCCCGCTGGATCCTTTTCCAAACGATCAGTGGAGAGCCACGATTTATCCGGAGTCTATCGGAATTCACGAACTGTCCATCGCCGCATGGGTCGACCCGTTCTTCTCATGGTTGTCTGGGTTTAAGAAAAAAGTAGATTCAGCGCAAACTCTAGGAGTTGAGATCACTGTTGGCGTTGCCCTTTTACAGTCTCTTGAGCAACGAATTCCTGCCGAAGAACGAAATTCGCTCAACGAAACGATCCAAACTCTCACCGATGGAGATGTGCCCATGGGAGAGAAAGTGTCGCTTCTCCTTGGAGAAAAACTATCAGCAATCGCCCGCCGTTTCCCGGACCGCAAGAACGAAACCGTCCAACACTCTTCAGAAATCTGGGTAGAGAGGAAGCTCGCAATTTTTAGCGCTTGGTATGAGTTTTTCCCGAGATCATCGTCTAGAAAACCCGGTCAACATGGAACTTTTGCCGAGGCGCAGGACATGCTCCACCACGTTGCCTCGCTAGGCTTTAACATCGTCTACCTCCCGCCAATCCATCCGATCGGCCAGAAGCACAGGAAAGGCAAAAACAATACCCTCAATGCTGGTCCGTCAGATGTTGGAAGTCCGTGGGCGATCGGTTCCGCTAAAGGTGGTCATAAGTCCATTCATCCCTCACTTGGCAGCTTAAACGATTTTCAGAAGTTCATTGCAAAGGCAGGCGAATTGGGTCTTGAGGTAGCTCTCGATATCGCATTCCAGTGTTCGCCTGACCACCCCTATGTCAGTGAACATCCAGAGTGGTTCAAGTGGCGCCCGGACGGGACCGTACAGTTCGCTGAGAATCCTCCAAAAAAGTACGAAGACATCATACCCTTTGATTTTGAGTGTGAAGACTGGAGAAGTCTCTGGAAAGAGTTGAAGTCTGTCCTCGATCACTGGATTGGCTGCGGAATAAAGGTTTTCCGTATCGATAATCCACATACAAAACCATTTGAATTCTGGAGGTGGCTCATTCGCGAGATAAAAGGCAAGAACCCAGAGGTAATTTTTCTGAGCGAAGCTTTCACCCGCCCGAAACTGAAATACCGCCTCGGTAAATCAGGCTTCACCCATGGCTACACTTATTTTACCTGGCGCAACACGAAGGAAGAGCTTGAATCCTACATGAACGAGCTTTGCCTTTTGGAGCGACAACGGACTTTCTGGCCGAATTTCTGGCCAAACACACCCGACATATTACCAGAAGTTCTTCAATACGGTGGACAGCAAGCCTTCATCCAGCGGTTGATCCTCGCAGCAACCCTCTCTTCCAACTACGGAATGTATGGACCGGCATACGAGCAGTGCGTCCATGAAGCCTATTCGGGCAAGGAGGAGTATAACTTCTCAGAGAAATACGAAATCAAGACTTGGGATCTCTCTGCACCTGGGAACATTTGCGAAATCATCCGCCGGGTAAATCATATCCGCCGAGACCATCCTGCTTTGCAGCGAACCTTTA
This sequence comes from Verrucomicrobiota bacterium, assembly GCA_038744685.1. NCBI lineage: Bacteria > Pseudomonadati > Verrucomicrobiota > Verrucomicrobiota bacterium. The sequence continues at coordinate 17,660 of JBCDMB010000009.1, read as the reverse complement.
ATCTTAAATTTATCGAGACAGATAATCCGCAACTCATAGCATTTGTGAAGGCTGATACGAGCGGTCTCGATATCATCCTAGTGGTAGTCAATTTGGACCCCTACAATGAGCAATCCGGCTGGATCCGATTGCCTTTGAATGAATACGGGATCAACGAAACCCAGTCTTTCCTCGTACAAGATCTCCTCCCGGGCCGAGATGGCGAAATGCCTCGATCCAACTACCTATGGAATGGGGTTCGGAATTTCGTCAAACTCACCCCATACGTTACCCCCGCACACATTTTCCGGATCTTCCGCAAACAACGTCGTGAGGATGATTTCGACTACTGGATCTAACGAAAATTGACGGGAGAGACGAATATCGACCCACTGATTTTGAGTCCGAAATCTAACGGGAATACAGGAGGTGGTCTAAGAAGATTAATCTGCCGTTTCATTCGTGAGTTTTGGTGGGGGAAAATGACTTTTCTCACCATTGCCAGCCTTCTTTGCTCTTCAGTTTCTTACGGTTATGAAGCGGGGACGGAATCCTCCCAAGATCCATCATCCGTCCGAACCACCGAGATTACCTACACTGACGCGATCATTTTGGGGATAGTCGAAGGCCTTACGGAGTATTTGCCGGTGTCCAGCACGGGTCATTTGATCCTAGCCAACAGTCTTCTTGGTCTGGACAGCGACCAACCAATCATGGAAGTAAATACTCCAACAGGCCGAGAGACCAAGACGCTGCGTGATGCTGCGAATGCCTACACGATCATTATTCAAGGAGGTGCAATCCTTGCGGTTCTCATAATTTATTGGAAACGGATTCAAGATATAATTGCGGGAGTTTTTGGGCGAAGTAGGACCGGAATACTCCTGTTGCGAAACCTGTTGGTCGCTTTTGCACCAGCGGTAATTCTCGGACTCTTGCTTGAGGAATGGATTGATGAACATCTATTTGGCCCATTGCCCGTGGTGAATGCTCTCGTTGTTGGCGCTTTCCTGATGTTTGCCGTCGAAGGATGGCGCAAGAGACGTCTAGCCAAAAAACACATCGATACAAATGGACCCGAGCTGCACGAATTATCCGTTTCGCGGTCGCTCCTTATCGGACTCTTACAATGCGTTGCTATGTGGCCGGGAATGAGTCGCTCGATGATGACGATTGTCGGAGGATATTTTGCGGGGCTTTCTCCAGCAAAAGCGGCAGAGTTCAGCTTTCTTTTGGGACTGATTACCCTTTCCGCTGCATCCGGTTATAAAACCCTGAAAGAAGGTTCATGGATGATCGAAGCGATGAGCCCAGGTCCGGTCTTGGTGGGAATAGTGGTAGCCACCGTGTTTGCCGCTTTATCTGTAAAATGGCTGGTCTCGTATCTGGAGAAACATGGTTTGGGTATCTTCGCATGGTATCGGATTCTCTTAGCAGTTGCTGTATACACCCTTCTCATCTTCTAGGCCTAACATCCGGCCCCGACAAAGACGTACCTCTCCTCTTCGATTACCCGATAGTATAGAGAGTCACAGCTAAGAATCCAAGAGTCCATTTATCATTGTAGATGGACTGTTTATGCCTATCCTGCACTCCATGATTGATCTTGTTAAAAAGGCCATGTTTGCAGGTGTCGGCGCTGCCGTTGTCACCAAAGAAAAAGTAGAAAGTTCCCTTCAAGAGCTAGTAGAAAAGGGCAAAATGTCTTCGGAAGAAGCGAAAGACCTCACAAAAAAGATTATTGAGGCTGGAGAAAAGGAGACTGAGCAGGCTCGATCAGAAGCCTCCAAGCTCTTTACAGATATGCTGAACCGCGCCCAGGTTGCGACCCAAGATCAAATTGAAGCGCTGGAAAAACGGGTGACTGATCTCGAGGGAAAGTGGCACAAGGAGTTTCCGAACGATAGCGACTCATAAGCATCGTATTTGAGATCGCTAGACGTCGGGAATCCCCATTGATCACCCAGGGTCTCACTCTTTTTTGCTGTGTGCGCGAGGTTGAGGTGCCCCACCGACCGGGTTTGCTGATCACCAGACCACGCCAATAGAGGGATGAAGCCTTTTCATTTTCTGTCCAACGCGGTCCGCGCCCCTGAGATCATAGCGATTTTGGTCCGGTGGGGTTTCGAAGACCTTTTGATTCAGCTCGATACTCCTAATTTTCTTCTGAAGAACCTGGTCCGTGACAAGGTTGCGCACCTTTCGACGAATGAGAGAATTAGAAACGCGCTCGAGGAGCTCGGCCCTACCTTCGTTAAATTCGGCCAGATCGTTGGCACAAGACCAGACAAGCTTCCACAGGCGCTTCTCGTAGAGCTCAAAAAGCTTCGAAGCGAAGTTGAACCTCAGCCTCTCAAAAGGATTCAGCCGATTCTCCTGAAAGAACTGGATCGTCCTATCGAAGATGTTTTCGAGGATTTTCCAGAGAATCCTGTTGCCTCCGGATCTCTCGGTCAGGTCTATCGCGCCAAGCTCAAAGAATCTGGAGAATGGGTATGCGTTAAGGTGCAAAGAGCAGACGCCGCAAAGACGATCAACGCAGACTTTGAGATCATCGGATGGTTCGCCCGCCAGATCCACCACCGGTTTGAAGGTTTGAGACCATACAACTTACCCAGTTTGGTAGATGAAGCCTATCGGAGGGTGAAGGAAGAGTTGGATTTTCGCAACGAGGCCCGGAACGCAGAGACTTTTCAAACGATGAATGAGAACCCCGAGCGGGTTTTCGCTCCTGCGGTATTCGGAGAATTCACGACCAAGCGCCTCCTGATTACGGAATGGGTAGAAGGCCAGAGTCCTGACAAGCTTGCCGCAGGAACAGATTTGGCGAAAGAGTTGGCCCGGATCGGTGGTGAGAGTGTATTTCACCAAATTGTCGTAGCAGGGTTCTTTCATTCCGATCCACACAGTGGAAACATGCTGGTGACGCCTGATAATCGGATCTGCCTTCTTGATTGGGGCCAGGTAGGTCAAATCACCCGGATGATGCGATATAATCTCGCAGATCTTTTTGCCGGAATTACCGCCCGCAACCCCGATAAGGTCGTTGATGTTGCCGAGCGAATCTCAACCAGCAATCGCCCAATCAACCGGAGCAAGATCGAACAAGCAGTTACGCTTCTTCTAAATCGCAGTCAAAAAGTAGGGCCAGCGGGAACCGAAATCGGGGAGATCGGTCTCGAGTTTATCCATACATTTGGAACCAACGGAATCGACGTGCCTCCCGACTATGCTTTGCTAGCAAAGGCGATTCTGTGCGTGGAAGAGACCGCCAAAAGCCTAGACCCCGACTTCAACATTCAGGACTGCGCTAAACCTTACCTGATCAAACTAAACAGGGAACGCTGGAACCCAAAGACGATCATTCGCCAGAACTTCTGGCCTCTCTTGCGTGCCTTGAAGAGTCTCGAAGAGATTCCGACTGACTTTCAACGGCTAATCCGGAGGTTTGAAGAAGAGGACGTTCAGATCAACCTGAACCACACCGGAACAGAGGATCTCCAGGACACGTTTCGAAACGCTTTGAATCGCCTTACTGTTGGCGTAGTGACGGGCGCTTTGATTGTCGGCTCCTCCCTTGTCATCACCACAGGTGTTCAGCCCTTGCTCTGGGGCTATCCAGCAATCGGACTGCTCGGGTTTCTTGCGTCTGGATGTCTTGGTTTCTACCTAGTCATTTCGATCTTACGAAGAGGACGCCACTAGTAGCCTCCCGCTACAACTGCTTTCTAAAGTCTGAGGGTCTTTTCCCTGTGACTCTGCGGAACACTACTGCAAGCCTCTCTGCATCGCTGAGTCCGGACAACTCCGCTACCCACGACATGGGTTCACCGGTTTTCCGTAACAGAGTCTTGGCGGTCTCAACCCTAAACTCGGAAAGGACCCAGAAAGGGGTTCTGCCGAGATGTTCTGAGAATCTTCGCTCCACCATTCGCCGTCCTAACCGCAAGTCCCTACAAAGGTCGTCAATTCCTACAGGTTCCTGATGATTCATTTTCATCCACCTAAGAGTTTTCCGGATGACAGGATCTTCAGCTTGGACCGTATCGCTTGATTGTCGTACTTCTATTCCTTCAGGAGCCACCAAGACAGATGGTTCGTGGACTTTCCCTTCCAGCAGGGCGCTCATAGCGTCTCCCGCTTTTCTCCCTATTTGGCCCCACGGAATGCGAACACTCGACAGGGGAGGATAGCTTAGCTCTCCCACCAAAGGGTCATTATTGGCCCCCACCACAGAAATTTCTTCTGGAACGCGGATATTTGTCTTTCGGCATGCTTCGCAGAGAAATCTTCCCAATGGGTCATGCGCTGCGAAAAAAGAGATTGGTTTTGGCAAAGATTGAATCCAATTCAGAAAATCTCCATTTGGCTCTCGAATGTCTTCCCAATAACGGCGACCAGAAAAGTCAGGTTCCACCCAATCAGAAACTGTGAATCCCTTGACTTGTAGTTCTCGGGAGAATCCAGCAAGCCTTTGTTTGGAGTAAGGAAGTTCATTTCCCAAGTAGCCAAACCTCGTCCCACCAGACCTTAGAAAATACTTCGCTGCCTCTTGTCCCACTGCAATATCATCTACGTCGATAGAAACGGCGTCAGGGTAGACGTTATCTGTGGCGAGAACGACAAACGGGTATTCCAAATCCAGAATCTGTTCGGTCTTGTCGGGTAACCATTCCGTGATCACGCCAGACGGTTTGATTCCATCCAGAATGTCGCGGATCTCATCGAAAGACCTTTGGATGGAGACGATCCGAAAGTCATACAGTTGCCGGACGAGCGGAGAAAGAGAGGGGGCCAGGCGCCGCACAAAAACGTCAGAAATCACGATGGCTATTCGCTGAATTGGTCTTCTCTTAGCGTTCATTTTGTCGGAAATAAACAAATTTATAACGTTTTTTACGGTTACACAGAATCCGAAAAATTGTTATGTTCCCTATCCTCCAATGAAAGAATATATCCCAACCCAAAAAATTCGGTACGAGGGTCCAGATTCAGACAACCTACTGGCCTTTAAATACTACAACCCCGATGAGATTATCGAAGGGAAATCAATGCGGGAGCACCTTCGGTTTGCAGCCCCTTACTGGCACGTTATGCGCAACGAGCTCGGCGATCCTTTCGGTGCCGGCACGGCCCAAATGCCGTGGGATGACCGAAGCGATTCTGTGGAAAACGCGCTCAATCGAGTCGATGTGTTCTTCGAATTTCTCGAGAAGATCGACATTGATTTTTATTGCTGGCACGACCGGGATATTTCTCCAGAGCTCAATGACCTCAAAAAGAGCAACGAAGCTCTGGATGCAGTTGTTGAGAAACTCGAAGCCAAGCAAAAGGAGTATGGGAAAACACTGCTCTGGGGCACAGCCTGTCTCTTCAATCATCCCCGCTACGCCCATGGAGCCGCTACTAGCCCGAACGCGGCAGTTTACGCTTATGCGGCGGCACAGGTGAAGAAGGCAATCGAGTGCACTCATCGTTTGGGAGGTCTCGGCTATACGTTTTGGGGGGGGCGTGAAGGATACGGCTCCCTTCTGAATACGGATATGAAACGCGAGCTTGATAACCTGGCGACTTTCTTACACATGGCCGTCGATTATGCGAATTCAATTGGATATTCAGGACCTTTCTACATCGAGCCCAAGCCTCGCGAGCCCTCTACCCACCAATACGATTCTGATGCCGCTGCCTGCTTGAACTTTTTGAGGGAATACGGGCTGACAGACCGCTTCAGGCTCAACATTGAGACCAATCATGCTACCCTTGCGGGGCACACTATGGAGCACGAGCTTACCGTTGCCTCTAACGCAGGAATGTTGGGTAGCGTCGACGCGAATCGGGGAGATACTTTACTCGGCTGGGACACGGACCAGTTTCCTACTGACATTTACGGAACAACCCACGTTATGTTGGTTTTGCTGAAGATGGGTGGCTTTAAGACGGGTGGTCTCAATTTTGACTCCAAAAGGCGCCGAGAATCGCACGAACCCATCGATTTAATTTACGCCTACATTGGGGGAATGGATGCGTTTGCAAGAGGATTGAGAATCGCTGCGGCTATCCGTGCAGACGGCCGGCTCGATGAGTTCATCAAGGATCGCTACGCATCGTTTTCTTCTGGGTTTGGCGAAAAAATTACATCCAGATCGACCTCATTTGAAGAGTTGGAGGCGATTGCCCTTGCGGGCGAGGAACCGGTTCTAAACTCCGGTCGCCAGGAAATGCTGGAAAACCTCTTCAATGACTTAATTCGATAGGGATCGTAACCGTGTCTCCGGAAACGACATGGCTTGGAATTGACGCGTCCACCCAAAGCGTGTCTGCCCTCCTGGTATCCAGCGAGGGTGAAGTAGTCGCCGAGGAATCGGTTTCGTTTGGGAGCGACCTGACTCAGTATCAGGCACCTCAAGGCTTCGTGGAAGGACCTTTGGAAGGCGAAATTTTTTCCGACCCGCTCATGTGGCTGGAGGCACTCGACCTCTGTCTAGAACGAATGCAGCAAAAAGGAGTCCGTTTCTCCTCCGTAGTTGGAGTTTCCGGTGCAGGACAACAACACGGCACGGTATACCTCAACCAAGAATGGGAGAATTGCCTAAAAGGTCTGAACTCTGCGACCTCGTTGAAAGAGGCTTTCACTCCAGCTTTATCCAGACGGTTGTCGCCGATTTGGATGGACACATCGACGTCGGAAGAATGCAAGGAGGTCGCCCAGGCATTGGGTGGAGATTTGGAGGTTTGTCGAAGATCTGGATCGGTCCCAATTGAGAGATTTAGCGGGCCGCAGATCCGCAAGTTTGCGAAGTCGCAGCCTTCTGCCTACACCGCCACCCATCGAATCCATTTGGTGAGCTCTTTTTTTTCAAGCGTCCTGACTGGAACTGATGCACCGATTGATCCTGGAGACGGATTTGGAATGAACCTTGTAGAACTGAGGTCAGAGGACTGGGACGAAGATCTTCTTAACGCGACAGCTACCCACTTACACGATAAGCTTCCGCCCATCAAAAGCTCGACTTCTATTATTGGCAGAGTCTCTCCGTATTTTTCCCGAAAGTATGGGTTCTCAAACTCGGCTTCGGTAGTCATTTTTACGGGAGACAATCCCAGTAGCCTGGTCGGAATGGGAGCAGAGAAACCAGGGAAAGTCGTCGTCAGTCTAGGGACAAGTGACACATTCTTTGCCGCCATGAGCGAGCCCCGCACGGATCCAATCGGCTACGGACACGTCTTCGGTAATCCGATGGGTGGCTACCTCAGTCTCGTTTGTTTTCGGAACGGCTCACTCGCGAGGGAAAAAATTAAGGACTCGTTGGGTGTAGACTGGTCGGCATTCGATTCCAGAGGGCTGGAAGAGTCTCCGCCAGGCAACAACGGAAACGGATTGTTACCCTTCTTTGGACCGGAAATTTCACCTCGGATCGAAGCGGCCCGACCTGTTCGTTTCGGCAGTGAAGCTTTCAAGAGTAATCCTACGAAAGCTGAGCTCATTCGTGCCTGTCTTGAGGGCCAGTTTCTCAACATGAGGATCCAGACGGAATGGATAGGAAAGACGCCTGACACTATACTCTTGACTGGCGGTGCTTCTGCCAGCGACGGAATTGCCCAAACGATTGCTGACATTATGGAGGCGCCTGTTGATCGACTCAAAAGCTCAGGCTCGGTCGCCATTGGCGGCGTTATTCGAGCTGCTTCAGCATGCGGCGGTGACGTAAAGATTCTTCAAAAAGAACTTTGTTCGCCGCAGAAGAACTCCCGAACTCAACCTCGAAAGGAAACCTCATCAGCCTACCACCATTTGATGGATACCTTTAAGGCGAATCTGGATGCGATTCTGGGGTAAAAGATTCGACCGTTGGATCCCCAATAACGGAGTCTTGTATTCCATCAACACCAAGATCCAGACCTTCGGAATTCCCGATGAGGTCTACCAATGATATTGGCTGATTCGAGACAGTAAGACCTGGTTCTGGACCAACCTCTTCGAGTGACGTCCCGATAGATTCTTGGACAAATTGTCCATCTTCCAGAAACTCGGTGGCCTGCCTAAAAGCACTGGCGTCTGGAATTTCTTCGGACAAGTCCGCCTCCTCATCCTTTCCACCACTACTGGATTCGAACGAAGAGAATCGGATCATGAAGATCAAACTAACGAGCAAGATGAGCAGCCCGATGATTGGCAAAACAAATGATCTTTCTTCCTCGACCACGCGGCGACTAGCTGGTTTTGACCGTTTTGACTCGAGACGAACCCGGTTCGTGTGCAGCTCACCTTCGTCGACATCATCTTCTTTGGGTTCTCTACCCTGAATTTGCTCCATTGAACTAACAAGGGGATCCTGCCTAGGCATTGCCCTCTCCAAGTCCCTCTGCTCAATGTGGGTTAGGTCTTTCAGCAGTAAACCCTTGAGGGGTTGATTCTCGTTGTCGGACTGCTTCGACGCTTCGAGAAAATCTTCGACTAAAACCAAAAACAGATCCCTTCTTTCCCTTCTGCGATGGAGATCCTCAACAACCCAAGAGAGTTCAGTCGGGCTGACGCTACCCGAAAGGTATGAATGGACAAGTTCCCTAAACCGACGCTCGATCATCTGCCAACTACCGAAAACGATGCGCCAAGGAGGCCTTCATTGCAAAACCAAATCAGGATCTGGTGCCAGGGCCCATCACTAGAAAAACCATTCTGTTTGGACTGAAAAGACTCTCTTGACCCGAAGCCTACTTTTCTTCGATCATCTGCGAATAGGAGGGTCGTTAGCTCAATCGGTAGAGCAGTTGACTTTTAATCAATTGGTTCGGGGTTCGAGTCCCCGACGGCCTACCATTAGCCAGGAAGGGTCGCGAACGAGCCACTGATATTCGTCATCCCATTTCACTAATTCGGCAAAAAACCGGACGGGATCACCCGTTTCAACCTCTCCCATCCGGGACCACACCACATCCTGGGAACTGTAAAACGGCAAAGTAACATCAGCTACCCTCACTGTCGGGGGATTCCATGACTCCCAGACTCCATCGACTTCGAAGAACTTTCCGATATGCTCTCTCATTTCGCTCTCTTCCAAATCCTCTAGAATGTTTGGCGAATGCGCCTCCGGGCCCCCTCTTTCAAGATTGTAGTCGATTAGCATTACTCGATTCGGCTGATCATCTTCCTGTCCCGGATCAGTCAGAGGAAAAGATCTAGGATCGCTACGGTCAACCACCTCGAACCGAGCAAGGATCGGCAGGTGATCGCTCCCTCCACGACCGCCACCTTCAAAACTGAACCGGATAGGACGACCCCATTCGTCGATATTACGTCCGGGTAGTAAAACTCGGTCAAAGGAGTTATCCACATAACGTATCCCCTCATTGTCATACAGCCCCGGTGTTACGAGCATCTGCATCAGGGTTCCCTTGAAATCCCGCCATGCTTCCGTGTACCGCTCCGGTAGCGGCAGCTCAAACCAGAGGTTATACAGGTCTTTCTCGCCCTCTGCGACGGCTCGCTCGTCACCTTGAGACAAAAGAATGGTATTCACCCCCGTAACCTCCATTTCGGGAAACAGAAGGCTTTGGTTGTAATAAGTGTTCAAGTCTCCTCCTATCAAAACATCGGCTGCCGGATCGTCACCCAAGAGATCGTCTAATGCGGCCCGGACAGTCTTAGCATTCTCGACTCGGGTTGGTTCGGTATCCGCGTTGGAGGCACCTGACTTCCAGTGGTTGTTGACCACGAAAAAGGGATTTCCACCGACATCCAACTCTGCGACGACGACCTCTCTTGCACCAGGTGTTGGGAACGTATCGACATCGACAATGGGAAACCGGCTAAAGATTACGTTGATGTGAGCTGGGCTATCTTCCGACAGTCTCTTTTCCTCTGCCATGGCGACGTAAGGGTAGATCAGCCCGGCCTCAGATAGAGCTTTCACGACAAACGCGTGGGCCGGAAGCCCGAGCACTTTTCTGGAAGGATTGGATAGCATCTCTTCAAGCGTCACATTCTTCGCCGCATCAAGAAAGCGAAGCGGATCATCCGAAACAGAAGACTGGGGAGTCCGATCCCGCTCGAACTCTTGGAAAAGCACGATGTCGGGGCCCGCTCCATCATCGACAGCGACTAAGGTGTCTACGATGAACTTCAACTTCTCATGAAGAAGAGCAGGAGAATAAGGGACTTGGTCTTTGCCGAAAGAAGCTTCCTGCCGGTAATCCTCGAACTCCGCGACACCATCAATGTCAAAGAGATTCTCGACATTGAAGACGAGAACGGAGAATTCCTTCGCAGAGAGAGAGGATAAAAGAGCTACAAGGGTGAAGAGGACTCTCGCAGAACTTTTCATAAAGGTAAACGTCTGCGTCCACAGTTGACCGGTTCCGAGCATAGTTTTTAGTAGTAGGTGATGAAAGTCATTCGGGCCAAGAGTGCGGGCTTCTGCTGGGGAGTCGAGCGCGCAATCAAGATTGCGGAGGGCTATGCCTCGCAGGGGTGCAATAAGGTGCTTACAGATGGACCCCTCATCCACAACAGCCAAATGATGGAACGACTCGAGAAGTCGGGTGTCCACGAGGTCGGTGACTATACGAGCGAAAAGGATTTGGTCCTCTCTCAAAAGGAGAAAGATGAGTCGGTTCTTGTGGTTCGCGCTCACGGGATATCTCCCGAACGCCGCAAGTATTTGAAGAATCTCGGAATGGAATTTAAGGACGCCACTTGCCCAGACGTAGGAATTATCGCAGGGAGAATCAAAGCGGGTGCCCGAAAAGGAAAGCACACTATCGTCTTTGGAGATCCCAAACATCCAGAGGTAGTAGGGCTGGTCGGCTACGCAGGAGGGCGTGCACACGTGGTTCAGAATGATGATGACATTCAGGCTCTCCCGGAACTCGATGGCGGTGTGGCAATGGTTTCCCAATCGACGATGTTCGTCCATGAGTTTGAACGTCTGGCTTCGATTTTGCGGAAGAAGTATCCAGATGCTGAGATTTACGATACCATTTGCGGGGCTACCAAAGAGAGGCAGACCGACCTCCGGAAACTGGTGCAGGAAGGAGCTGAGGCAATTGTAGTCATAGGCGGCCATCACTCCGCGAACACTCGAAAGCTGGCAAAATTGGCGAAGGAACACGAGCGTCCAACTTTTCACATAGAAACCGCAGCTCAAATCAATGAAGACGAAATGAGGCAGTTTCAGGTGGTCGGGGTCACGGCAGGTGCTTCCACTCCCGACTTTATCATTGATTCTGTCTGCGATCGATTGCGGAAAATCGAGAGCACCGTAGCTACAGCATAAGCCTGGCTGGTGGACTCTTTCTCTGGACGAATTGTCGATGTCGAAAATCAACGGATTTTCGGAGGAACAATTACGATCCGAGAGGCAAAAATCGATTCTGTAGTTGAAGACCCCACCATTGACGGCGGTCCGATTTACTCCCCTGGATTGGTCGACGCCCACGTTCATATAGAAAGCTCTCTCTTGTCACCGTCTGCATTTGCCTCCGCTGCGGTAGTTCATGGGACCGTCGCAACCGTCAGCGATCCTCATGAAATAGCCAACGTCTGTGGCATAGAAGGAGTTGACTGGATGATCAGGTCAGCTGCCGAGACACCTGTCCAAATCTCATTCGGAGCTCCTTCCTGCGTTCCTGCTACACCTTTCGAAACCGCTGGTGCTCACTTTGGTGCCAAAGAAATCGGTAGTCTTTTGGACAAGCCTGAGGTTTCTTACTTGGCCGAAGTCATGAATTTTCCTGCGGTGATCGCTCAGGATCCTGATTTAATGGCAATCATTAAGGAAGCATCGAAGAGATGTCTTCCGATCGATGGTCATGCACCTGGTGTTACGGGGAAAGATTTGCTGGCATACGCATCTGCGGGAATAGAAACGGATCACGAATGTGTCACCCTTGAAGAAGCAAAGGACCGAATTTCGGTTGGGATGAAAGTAGCCATTCGCGAGGGTTCAGCCGCTAGAAACTTCGATGCCCTCTGGCCCATTATAAAGGACGAACCTGATTCCTGTTTTTTCTGCAGCGATGATAAGCACCCGGACGATCTCATCGTCTCCCATGTTGACGGATTGGTTCGTCGAGCGGTCAGGAACGGAATAGACCCGATTACAGCGATTCAAGTCGCCAGCTTAAATCCAGCCAGACACTACGGACTTGGAGTAGGACTGCTTCGACCTGGCGACTCTGCTGATTTTATCGAAGTAGAAGAATTAGAGGATTTTCGTCCGAAAAGGACATGGATCAAAGGTGAATTGGTTGCGGAGGATGGCCTGTCGCTCCTTTCGCCTTCTCAGCTCCCACCCGTGAACCGTTTCGAAGTAAGTCCGCTCTCCTTAGATTCGATTCGAATGCCTTTGGTTCCCGGGAAGTCGTTTGCGACCATCGTAGCAGAAGACGGGCAGTTAATTACCGGATCGGATTCTGTAATCCCAACCGCAAAGGAGGGCCTTGTGGTGTCTGATCCAAGTAGAGACCTTTTAAAAATTGTTGTTGTCAATCGCTACGGAAATACCCCTCCCGCAGTCGGTTTGATTCGAAATTTCGGTCTAAAGACTGGAGCGATTGCTGGAAGCGTAGCTCACGATTCACACAACATCGTTGCTGTCGGAGCTGACGACCATGTTTTAGTCAAAGCAATAAACGCGATCATCACCTGCAAAGGTGGGCTCTCATTCGCATCAAGAGAGACGCTCGCTTGTCTTCCATTGCCAGTCGCAGGCTTGATCTCTGAAAAAGAGGCTCCGGAGGCGGCACGAGAATTCACTCATCTGACGTCACTAGCAAAGGAAGACGGTTGCCGACTGGGCTCCCCATATATGACGCTGTCTTTTATGTCCTTGCTTGTCATTCCATCCCTTAAAATCGGTGATAGAGGGCATTTCGACGTCAATTCCTTTACCTTGATCGATCCTTGGCAGTCAAAGTAACTCTTGAAGCTTACTTCATCTCCTAAACATCCGTTACCGAAGGCCTCTCGGAGACTTGCACTTCCAAATCGAGAATCTCTCCATCCCGTTTCACCCGGAAATCGAGGAATTGACCAATACGTGAAGAGAAAAAGAGGTGTCTCATTGTATTTATATCCGATACTCCCTCCCCATTGATCGATACTATCCGGTCCTCAATCTCCAAGCCCGAGACGCTAGCTGGACCACTTTCCACAACGCTGGTGATCACCAGGGGTGAATCGGAATCAGCAGACAAAGATCGACTCTCTACTTCCATCCCAATCCAACCGTACTGCACTGAGCCGCTCAAAAGCAGATCATCTCGCACCTTTCCAATTGCGCTGGCAGGGATCACATAGGATGCCCCAACCTCCGGAAGCGACGCGACGATCATCCCCAATAATCGACCGTTTAGGTCAAGCACAGGTGAACCTCCTTCCCCGGGGTTTGCCGGAATGGTAGTGCGGATGTAGGATGTAGGGAACACACGCTGCCCAAAATTCGAATCCCGTCCGCTAACAAGCCCCATTCGCGGAGCGGGGTCAAATTCGAGGGCACAGCCAATCGAGAGAAGCAAAGTTCCCACCTCTGGGTAAGGTTGTTTGTCGACCGGAATGAAAGAGAAACCGCTCTCAGGAGGATCAACCACTTTAAGGAGGGCAATATTTGTCTCCGCATCTGATCCAATGACCTCAGCTATCAAACTCGCATCGCCACGCTCAATCCAAATCCTTCTCGCTCCTTCAGTGACGCTGGTATTGGCAAGTATCAGACCTTCAGAACTCACGAAAAAACCAGTCCCAACACGGAGGGAAACTTGACTTCCGTTTTCCTTATCTTCGTAGGCCGCTTTGATCCGCACCACTCTTTCGTGGTTCTCTTGGAAAACTGCCACCATCCTCCGCTCTAGACCAAGAGCATCGGATGCGTTCAACGACTGAAATAAACAAACAGCCAGAGCAGTAAGAAAAAGAGCACGCCACATGAGGGCCTGACTGACTAAAACGGCAGACGCTCTCCTGACCAACCCAAGTCGCTGGAAGATAGTTGGTCCGCTACGTAGTAGGCTCCGGTATCCTGATCTGACGAAGAACCAATCCACGTCCTACCAGCCCCGCTGGAAACGCCCGCTCCGCTAGAGAGAATTTCAATCACAAAACTCTGCTCAGAGTCTCGAAACGAAGAGGCAGTCCCACCTTCCCATCTGCTGGCAAGTTCTTCGGAATCAATTGAAGAACTCTCATCCGAGAGAACAGGGGTTTGTGCTTCAATGTGGGCTAAATAGTGGCCTTGAAAGGCAATGGTCATGGCAACGACGGCGCAGGCAAAAACACCAGAAATCTTCCAATGTCTGTGAATGTAGCGGCTAACGACCGACTCGCGCCGAACAACCGATTGAACGATTTTCCGCTCCAACTCGCGGTCAAATCGATTCCAAAATAGCTCCGGAGGCATCTCCTTTTTCTTTAGACGGAGGAGATGCTCCAATGAAACTTTTTCTTTTTCTTCTTTAGGAACCAACATTATCTCCCACTATCCGAGGTAGGTGTTGAGGGAAGATTGGAGCTGCTGCTTCGCATAGTGCAAACGTGACCGGACCGTTCCCACAGATGTCTGCACAATCTCGGATATTTCTTCATGACTCAAACCTTCAATCTCAAACAAAACTACAACTGTTCTATGTTTGGGAGACAAAGATTGAAGAGCTTCGTTCAATTTTTCCTGTAGCTCTTTCAGCAAAAGTGGTCTTTCTGTCTGAATTTTTGAGGAAAGTGCTGCGGCAAGATCAGGACTAATCCCATCCTCGTTGAGCGACTCAAAACTGAAGAATCTTCTATATCGGTTACGTTTCAGGTGGCTCAGAGTAGCGTTCACCGCGATCCGATACAGCCAGGTGAAAAACTGGGACCTTCCCTTAAAACGATTCAGAGACCGAAATGCCTTGATAAAACACTCTTGAGTGAGATCGGCCGCATCCTCGCGATTTGAGGTCATATTGTAAATGATCGCGAAGATTCGTTTCTTGTATTTATGAACAAGCAAATCAAACGCAGCGATATTACCTGCTTTCACTCTCTCAATGAGGCGAGAGTCAGAATCGAAATTGTCCACCAATGTCGAGCTGATAGACCCCACAGCATCTCCGCGTTGTTCTGGCACCGTTCGAAAAGTCTCACCCTCGCCTGACAGAAGCAACAGAAAAGATTGGCTCAGAGTTCTTTGGATTCGGACTTTTTTGATAAACTAGATTTTCCACCTAGGATCGAATCGAGAAAAACCCTGCCTCCTCGTTCAACTGAGCAAACTTACGTTCAGCTCAGAAAGCTAAAGCCGGACCGTTGCTTCGGCTAAAAGCAGGTCGAATCGACCCCTCAAAAAGGTTGCAACGTCGGAGAGTCTCGATCCCTTCCGGCCGCTGGGAATAACATCCGCAGCGGATTCGGCCTTTTCCATTTCCCGGGCAAAGTAAGCTTCTACTTCGCTTACGATCTCTTCCTGTAGCATCAAATCTGCGATTTCTGCGTTCGCGAGGTCATCGGGATGTTGGCCTTCGCGACTGAGTTTTCTTTTCAGGAGAATCAGCGGCAATGTTCTCTTACCACTCGCCAGATCTGTGCCAAGAGTTTTACCGACGTTGGCTTCAGAGCCGATGACGTCAACTAAGTCATCGTAGATCTGGTAGGCAATTCCCATGTGCCGACCAAAATCACCCGCGATAGGAGCAAGCGCAGCACCCGGGGAACCAAGATAAGCACCCAGTCGACAGGAGGCTTCGAAAAGAACTGCAGTTTTTCTCTCTATGATTCGGAAGTAACGTTCAATCTCGTCCTTCGGCTCTTGCCCATCAAGAGACTGCTCGATCTCACCGGCGCAAATTTTGCGGGTTGCTTCCGAAACCAACCGGCAAACTTCAGTTGTCTCGAACCGGCTGGCCAACTGGAGCGCTTGAGCAAAAAGGGCATCTCCAAGAAGGACCGCTGCCGACACTCCAAACCGCCGGGCGACCGTCTCACTCTCGTGTCTAAGATCCGCGTGATCTAGGATGTCATCATGAACCAAGGTGGCTAAGTGAACAAGCTCGACCACGGCTGCTGCCTGCACTAGACGCTTGGGAATCTGCCTGTCAGAGTTCGCACTCGATAGGTAGAGGGCGATCGGTCGGAGTCTTTTCCCACTGTGGGTGATTGCATACTCAACGAGCTCTTGGAGCTCAGGCTCGAACTCGACCTTCTGATCCTCAAAAAACTGTTCAAGCTCCCCTAAAAAGGGACCAGCAGCTTCGAAAACCCGCAACGTGTCCGCAGGGACTTTCCCGTTTTTTGCTGTCGCAACGACCGTCATTCTCGCCAGAACCTAGGTCAAAGCCACTGAAACGCAAGTAGTCCCAGTTGCGAAATCGAGATTTTCTCAACCATCGTTAGTTTAGGAATCTGCAAGCCAATTGTCGCTTAAGAGCCTGGTTTAACCGGGGGAATCGATTTAAGATCGTCAGGGAGATCTTCGGGTGAAAAGGTTTCGGCAACTATTGAGATGAGAGGAACGAATGGAACCGGAAAATTCGCATTCCCGTTACTTCTATCGACTAGCACGGCTAAACCGACGACTTCCCCTCCGGCCTGATCCGCTAGACTGATCGCCTCATTGGCCCGTCCACCACGAGTGACAACATCCTCAACCACCATCACCTTTTCACCTCTTGAGGGAAACGCAAAATTTCTCCGGAGCTCCAACCTATCCTTAACTTTCTCGGCGAAGAGGAAACGAGAATCTGTCTGTCTGGCGATCTCTTGACCGATTACCAAACCGCCCATCGCAGGAGCGAGAACGGTATCAAACGAATAATCACTTAGCTTATCCACTAACATCCTGGCGAGAACCGTGACACGATCCATGTATTGGCATACCTGTGCGCATTGAAAAAACTGCCTGCTTCGCAAGCCGGATCGCAGAATAAAATGTCCTTCTAGAAGAGCTCCACTATCTCGAAATATCTGGAGAATCTGCTGTCTCTGGTCCATGTTATCGAGCGGTATTTCAGAGCAAACCCGATCACGCAAGCAATCAATGAAATGAGCAGCAAGAAGACTACGTTGATGGTTCTCGGGATGGGAATCGTGCTATTTGGTACTTGGTTCGTATTTATTAAGGAGTCTGAGAAAGAGCGAGTCATCAAAAAGTTGGATGAACTTGAAGAGCTTATCTCGCTCGATTCACCAGCCGGCCTCATTGAGAAAGCGGGTGTGGTCAAGGGATTTCGGGACCTGCTTGCAGATCCTTTTGTAATCTCTACGACGAATGTGCGGCAAGCCAATGGAGCACGATCGCCTGACGAACTTGCAGGTATGTTTCTAGGCGCGAACAGCCAAGGATACATTTTTGATCTTAGTTTTTCTTCTACGTCAGTCGTTTTCCCTACCGAAAATGAGGCACAAGTCACTGTTCTCGCAAAAGGCACCGTTTGGCATCCGAACCAAGGAGAGCGAGAAGAATCCCGCAGGGTTTCAATCAGATTGGGCAAGGATGACGAAGGAGAATGGCGCTTTGAATCCTTCACCGATGAATGATCAGTCTCCCATCGTGAACTTATCGAATGATCTATTTTTAACCAGGTTTATTTTATTTGACAGGCTTGATAGTTTGGCGTTGAGTCATCGTCATGAAACGAAGGCGTAGGCGTTTGGTGGAGGGAGGGTTGGGCTACTACCATGTGATGAGCCGGACGGTGAATGGGGAGGGTTTGTT